>DAORDK010000045.1:0-25865 GCA_035345935.1 Rhodocyclaceae bacterium
CCTCGCCATCACCGACGACACCCGCATCCGCGCCGCCCTGCCGGGCATCCAGTACGCTCTAGCCAAGGGCGCCGCCGTGATGGTCACCTCCCACCTGGGCCGCCCCACCGAGGGCGAGTTCAAGGCCGAGGACTCCCTCGCCCCCGTCGCCAAGCGCATGGCCGAACTGCTGGGCAAGGAAGTGCGCCTGGTGCAGAACTGGGTCGATGGCGGCTTCGAGGTGAAGCCGGGCGAAGTGGTGATGCTCGAGAATTCCCGCTGCAACAAGGGCGAGAAGAAATCCAACGACGAGCTCTCCCAGAAGATGGCCGCCCTGTGCGACGTCTGGGTCCATGATGCCTTCGGCACCGCCCACCGCGCCGAGGCCACCACCTACGGCATGGGCAAGTACGCCAAGATCGCCTGCGCCGGTCCCTGCGTCGCCTCCGAACTGGAAGCCCTGACCAAGGCCCTGGCCCAGCCGGCCCGGCCCCTGGTGGCCATCGTCGGCGGCTCCAAGGTATCCACCAAGCTCACCGTCCTCGAATCCCTCTCTGCCAAGGTGGACCAGCTGGTGGTCGGCGGCGGCATCGCCAACACCTTCCTTCTGGCCAGCGGCAAGAAGATCGGCAAGTCCTTGGCCGAGCATGATCTGGTCGATCAGGCCCAGGCCATCCTGGCCAAGGTCAAGGTACCGCTGCCCACGGATGTGGTCGTCGCCAAGGAGTTTTCCGCCACCGCCCCGGCCACCATCAAGTCCATCGACGACGTCGCCGACGACGACCTGATCCTGGACATCGGCCCCGACTCCGCCAAAGCCCTTGCCGCCATCGTCGCCAATGCCGGCACCGTGGTGTGGAACGGCCCGGTCGGCGTCTTCGAGATGGAAGCCTTCGCCAACGGCACCAGGGTCCTGGCCGACGCCATCGCCACTTCCAAGGCGTTTTCGCTCGCCGGTGGCGGCGACACGGTCTCCGCCATCAACGTCTTCAAGATCCACGACAAGGTCGGCTACATCTCCACCGCCGGCGGCGCCTTCCTGGAATTCCTCGAAGGCAAGACCCTGCCGGCGGTGGAAATTCTGGCCCAACGCGCCCAGAACTGATCGCCGATGCTTCGCCGCCTCCGGCAGACCGCTTGCTTGCGCCCGTTTTCGGCGGGAGTCGGTCTGCTGGTGATCGTGGCGCTCGCGGCAGGCTGCGACAGGAAGGATGAGCGCTTCGCCGCGCAACCCGAGGCCGCCCCGGCGGTCGCTGCGGCGGTCCTGGCACAGCCGCCCGCCCAGGCGCGCAAGATCGATGCCGCCAACGCGTCTGAACCCGGTGACGCCCGGCGGCTGATCGCCTATCGCCACTTTCTGATCCTCGAATTGAGCCGGGACGCCGTCGCACCGGCGCTACAGGCCAGCCAGGGCCGCTGCGCTCAGTTGGGAACGACGGCCTGCCAGATCGTCTCCGCGTCCCTGGTGGCGCCGACCAACGGTGCGCCGCCCCATGCGTCCCTGCAACTGCGCATCGCCCCCGACCAGTACGATGCCTTCCGCCAAGCCGCCCAACAGGGCGCCGACCTGATCGGCGACCGCACCGAAGCGGAAGACAAGACCGATACGGTCATCGACGTGGAAGCGCAGCTGCGCAACAAGTCCGCCTTGCGCGATCGCCTGCGCCAACTCGTCCAGTCCCAGGGCGCCAAGGTCGCCGACCTGGTCGAAATAGAGCGGCAATTGGCCAACGTCCAGGCGGAGCTGGATTCCCTGGCCGGCCAGCGCAAATCCCTCGCCCTGGAAACCGAGAAGGTATTCGTCGCCATCGATTTCCAGGCCCGCCCGGAGCTGGGCACGCCCGGATTCTTCTCACCCATCGGCCGGGCTTTCGGCAATATGGGAACGGTGTTCTCGGAGAGCCTCGCCGCCCTGATCACCTTCGTCGCCGCCGTGCTGCCCTGGGCCGTCGTCGCTCTCATTCCCCTTTGGGGCCTGCGGCGGGCCTGGCGCCGCTGGCGCTCGACTCGCAACCCCTCCGGAGCCCGATGATCGTGCAGCGTTCCACAAAAATAGTCGCCACCCTGGGCCCCGCATCCAGCGAAGAAGCCGTACTACGCCGCATGGTCCTGGCCGGGGTCGATATCGTCCGCCTCAACTTTTCTCACGGCACTGCCGAGGATCACGCGGCCCGGGTCAGGTTGTTGCGCGCCATCACCAAGGACACCGGCCGCACCGTTGGCATCATGGCCGATCTGCAGGGACCCAAAATCCGCGTCGGCAAGTTCGAGCACGGCAAGGTGGAGCTGGTTGCCGGTGCCCCCTTCATCCTCGACGTGGCCTGCAAGCTGGGCAACGCCGAGCGGGTCGGCCTCGATTATCCGGAGTTGATCGACGACGTCGAGCCCGGCGTCGTCCTGCTCCTCGACGACGGGCGCATCGTGCTCGACATCGTCGCCGTGCACAGTCAGGAGATCGTCACCACCGTCCGTGTCGGGGGAGTGCTCTCCAACAACAAGGGCATCAACCGCCAGGGCGGCGGCCTCACGGCCCCGGCCCTGACCAGCAAGGACCGCCAGGATATCCGCACGGCCGCCGAGTTGGGCGTCGATTTTGTCGCCGTCTCCTTCCCCAAGCACGGGGACGACATGCGCCAGGCGCGCAAACTCCTGACCCGCGCCGGATCCAGCGCGCTGCTCGTCGCCAAGATCGAGCGGGCCGAAGCCATCAACGCGCTACCCGACATCTGCGACGCCTCCGATGCTCTTATGGTGGCCCGCGGCGACCTGGCGGTCGAAGTCGGCGATGCCGCCGTCCCCGCCCTGCAGAAGAAGATCATCCGCACCGCCCGGGAACACAACAGGCTGGCCATCACCGCCACCCAGATGATGGAGTCGATGATCACCAGCCCGGTGCCCACCCGGGCCGAGGTTTCCGACGTGGCCAATGCCGTGCTGGACGGCACCGACGCCGTGATGCTCTCAGCCGAAACCGCCTCGGGCAAATACCCGGTCGAGACCATCGAATCCATGGCGCGCATCTGCCTGGAGGCCGAGAAATCCGCCGAAGTCACCCTCGACAACGATTTCCTCGACCGCATCTTCACCCGCATCGACCAGTCCATCGCCATGGCCGCGATCTGGACGGCCCATCATCTCAAAGTGAAGGCCATCGCCGCCCTCACCCAGTCCGGCTCTACCGCCCTCTGGATGAGCCGGCTCAACTCCGGCGTCCCCATTTACGCCCTCACCCCGGAAGTCAGCTCGCGCTACAAGATGAGCCTCTACCGGGACGTCTTTCCCCTGCTCATGAAGCAGAAACACGTCGACCGCGACCGCCTGCTCTGGGAGGCCGAGCAACTGCTCATCGAGCAGGGCGTGGTCGAGGCGGGCGACCTCATCGTGCTGACCATCGGCGAGCCCATCGGCTCCTCCGGCGGCACCAACACCATGAAAATCGTCCGCGTCGGCGAACATCCAAAACCCTGAACCCTTGATTCATCCTTAGGAGACCACCATGCCCCTCGTTTCCATGCGCCAACTGCTGGACCACGCCGCCGAAAACGGTTACGGCCTGCCCGCCTTCAACGTCAACAACATGGAGCAGGTCTGGGCCATCATGGAGGCCGCCAATCAGCTCGACGCCCCCGTGATCATGCAGGCCTCCGCCGGAGCCCGCAAATACGCCGGCGAGCCCTTCCTGCGCCACCAGATCCTGGCCGCCCTCGAAGCCTACCCCCACATCCCCATCGTCATGCACCAGGACCATGGCCAGAGCCCGGCCGTCTGCATGGCCGCCATCAAGTCCGGCTTCACGTCGGTGATGATGGACGGCTCGCTGCAGGCCGACGGCAAGACCGTCGCCTCCTACGAATACAACGTCGACGTCTCCAAAAAGGTGGTCGAATTCGCCCATTCGATCGGCGTGTCCGTCGAGGCGGAACTGGGCGTCCTCGGTTCTCTGGAGACCATGAAGGGGGACAAGGAAGACGGCCACGGCGCCGAAGGCACCATGACCCGCGAGCAACTCCTCACTGACGTCGAGCAGGCCGCCGACTTCGTCAAGCAGACCCAGTGCGACGCCCTCGCCATCGCCATCGGCACCAGCCACGGCGCCTACAAATTCACCAAGAAGCCCACCGGCGACATCCTGGCCATCGACCGCATCGCCGAAATCCACGCCCGGCTGCCCAACACCCACCTGGTGATGCACGGCTCCTCCTCCGTGCCGCAGGAACTGCTGGCCGAAATCCGCGAATTCGGTGGCGACATGAAGGAAACCTACGGCGTTCCGGTCGAGGAAATCGTCCGCGGCATCCAGCACGGGGTACGCAAGGTGAATATCGATACCGACATCCGCCTGGCCATGACCGGCGCCATCCGCCGCTACTTCGTCGAGAACCCCTCCAAGTTCGATATTCGCGATTACCTGAAACCCGCCCGGGAAGCCGCCAAGAAGATTTGCCTGGCCCGCTACGAAGCCTTCGGCTGCGCCGGTCGCGCCAGTCAGATCAAGGTCATTCCCCTGGAAAAGATGGCTGAGCGCTACGCCAAGGGCGAGTTGAACCAGATCGTCAAATAATCGATTCGACCAGAAGCAAACGGCCGCCCCCGGGCGGCCGTTTGCTTTGCGCGAGTGGCCCTGCCATCTGGTCGTCACCGACGCCACGTATAATCGACCGACAACCCCGGGACGAGCCATGAACTTCACCCAGCACCCCCTCCGCCAGCGCCTCAACGACGAGGTCCATGCCCGCCCGCCGGTGCCCCTGGAAGCCCCGATGCTGGTCAGCTTCCTGGCCATCCTGCACGACGAAGCGCGTCCTGACGGGGACCGCGCCCATCTCGGCCTCCTATACGAGCGTCTCGGCCGGCCCGTGGAACCGAGTGCCGAAGCCACTCACCTGCTCATCGAAGGCAAGACCTTCCTGCTCAAGTGGGAGCGCCATGGCGAGTTTTCGACCTACACCTTCTTCGCCAATCCCCATCAACCTCCCGGCACCGGCGAACATGCTCTCGCCTTCGCCCCTGCCGACTGGGTCGAAGCGATTCCCGGCCAATTGTTGGCGGCCACCCATCTCGAGCTCCTGGGAAGCCCGGAAGTGGACCCCAGGCAATTGATGGATGCCCTGACCGCCCCCGGGGAGACCGTCGTCGCCTCGCGGATCGCCGGGTCCGCCGCCTGGGTATTCACCGATTTTCGCATCCACAACGGTTTCTCCCGTTTCATCGTGGTCAATGAAAGCCTCGACCGGCTGCGGGCCGGTCGTACCGTCCAGCGTCTCCTGGAAGTCGAGATCTATCGCATCATGGCGCTGCTCGCCTTTCCCGTCGCCAAGGGTGTCGGACGATTGCTCAACCGCGCCGAACAGGAACTGGCCGACCTCATCGACCGCATGGGCTCCGCCCGCTCGCCCGAGGACGAAAGAGCCGTCCTCAACGACCTGACCCGGCTCGCCGCCGAGGTCGAGCACTCGGTAGCCAGCACCAATTACCGTTTCGGGGCCGCCGCCGCCTATTACCGGCTGGTCCAGCAGCGGGTCGGCGAACTGAAGGAAAGCCACGTTTCCGGCATGCCCACGATTCGCGGCTTCATGGAACGCCGCCTGGCTCCTGCGCTGAACACCTGTAACGCCATAGCCGGACGCCAGGAAGATCTCTCCGCCCGTATCGCCCGCACCAGCCAGCTGCTGCGTACCCGGGTGGACATCGAACTGGAGCGCCAGAACCAGGAAGTGCTCTCCCAGATGAACCGCCGAGCCAAATTGCAGTTGCGCCTGCAGGAAACCGTCGAGGGCCTCTCCGTGGTCGTCCTCACCTACTACGGTTCACAGCTCGTCCAATATCTCGCCAAGGGCACGAAAGATTTGCACCACTGGAACACCGACGTGATCACCGCCGTTTCGATTCCGATCATCGCCGGCCTGGTGGCCTGGGGCACGCATCGCATGCGCAAAAAGCTGGCGGCGGAAGAGGAGGCACCCCACTGACACGCGGGGTGCCGGCATTCAGGAACCCGGAGACGCGCTGCGGGCACGGCCAGGTGGCCAACCTTGAGTTTGTTGAGAGACCATCACATCAATGCTTCAAATTGCGTCAAAGGCATCGGCCGGTGGAACATGAACCCCTGAAAGGCGCAACATCCGTGGACCTCAAGAAATCCGCGCTGAGCTTCGGTTTCGACGCCTTCGGCCAGAACCTCCATCGCCAGGGCCTGGCCCATGGTGATGATGGTCCTTGTAATGGTTTCATCGCTGTGTTTTCCCGGGACGTTGTGGACGAACGAGCGATCGATCTTGAGCTGGCTCAAGGGCAGCCTCGCCAGGTAGGACAGCGATGAATATCCCGTACCGAAGTCGTCGATCGACAATCCGACACCCAATTTCCTGATGGCGTCCATCTTCTCGATGGTGTCCTCAATGTCCTCCAGCACCGCGCTTTCGGTGAGTTCGAATTTCAATCGGGTCGCGTCGGCACCACTCGTCTCCAGGATCCGCGTCACCTGCGGTACGAAATCCGTTTGCCGGAACTGTCGCGAACTGACATTGACCGCGAGGCGCAAGTCTCGCAGTGCGGGGACCAGCGCCCAGGTCCTCAACTGGCCACACGCCGTTTCGATGACCCAATAGCCGAGGGGAACGATCACGCCTGTGTCCTCCGCCAGGGGGATGAATTCGTCCGGCGCCACAAGCCCCCGACCTGCATGCTGCCAACGTAACAGGACTTCGGCGCCAATAATCCGGCGTTCAGCGTCGACCTGGGGTTGGTAATAGAGAAGGAACTGGTGCAAGTCGAGGGCTCGGCGAAGTTCCTGCTCCAGGGCGCTGCGCCGATCCAAGGCGGCTTGCATTGCCGGATCGAAGAAACGCATGGTGTTACGACCCTTGCTCTTGGCTTCGTAGAGCGCCAAGTCGGCTTGTTTGAACACCTCTTCCACCGAATTTCCACCACCCAGGAGCGTGACTCCGATACTCAGACGGCAATGATATTCCGAGCCCTTCAGATTGAACGGCTGTTCGATGACCTGCCGTAGCTTGTCGCCAACCTGCTGGGCGAGGGCGCCGACGATTTCCTTCTCTCCCGCCAGTTCCTCAATCAAGACGACAAACTCGTCACCCCCCAGGCGAGCGACGGTATCGAATTCCCGCACCACCGACCGCAGTCGCTGGGCCACCTCAGCCAGCAGGAGATCGCCGACATCATGGCCGCGGGTATCGTTCAGTATCTTGAAATTATCCAGGTCGAGCAGGTAGAGGGCGCCAAAATCCCCGCCCCGCGCCTTGGCGGCAATGGCGTGCCCCAGGCGCTCCTGAAGCAGGCGGCGATTGGGCAGGTGGGTCAGGGGATCGTAGTAGGCCAGGCGGTGAATTTCCGCTTCCGCTTCCTTATTGACGGTGATATCCGAAAAACTCCCGACGTAGTGGGTGACTTCGCCCTTTGGCGTCCGGACGGCCGTAATGGTCAACAACTCGGCGTAGATCTGGCCGTTCTTGCGCTTGTTCCAGATTTCTCCCTGCCAATACCCCTGGTCCCGTACCGAAGACCACAATTTTTCGAAGAAACGGCGATCCTGCTTGCCCGAATTCAGCAGGGCGGGGGTCTTGCCGATGGCCTCCTCGGGCGTATAACCGGTCAAGCGGGTAAACGCCGGATTGACCCGCAGAATCACCCCTTGCGGATCGGTGATGAGCATGCCGTTCTGGGATTCGAAGGCAACCGAGGCAATACGCATCTCGTCTTCGATGTGCTTCCGCGCGGTTATGTCGCGCAGGGCGGTAATGCGGATCAGGCGCCCGGCATAATCGAGCATCTGGCTTCGGGCCTCGACCTGGACCAAGTGCCCATCCTTGTGCAAGACAGCAAACTGGATGATGCCTTCCCCACCCCGAAAAGCCTGCTCAAGCACTCGTTCCCGATCGGGCTGATGAATCAGCCGTTCGACCGGCAGCTGTTGCATTTCTTCGCGCGTGTAACCGAGCAGCTCGAAGAGCTGGTCGTTGCCATCGACGAACCGCCCCGCCTCGCTGATCGAGATTCCCTCGAAGGTTGCCGCAGCGAGCATGCGAAATCGGGCTTCGCGGTCGGCGATTACCTGGGCGGCGCGTTTTCGTTCGGTGATATCAACAACGGACCACAAGGATTCGCCGTTTTCTCGATCGAGCTGCGCGCCGCTCACGTCAACCCAGATGGCTGCCCCGTCCTCGCGAATGAGTTCAATCTGGGTCCGAAAGATTCCGCCAGCCTCGATCACCGGATAGGCGGCGGCCCCCAGCTCCCGGTAGGCGTTCTCGCTCGGATAGGTCTGCCGCGTCGGAACCCCGTTCAACTGCCCCGATCCGTAACCCAGAAGTTTCTCGAAGGCAGGATTGGCCCATACGATGGTGCGATTCTTGACGGTGACGATTCCGACTAGCTCATTGTCGAGAATAGCTCTCTGTTCTGCCAGATGGCGTTCCAATCGTCGCTGAACGCGCTTGCGCTCGGTAATGTCGGTGGCAATGCCGCAGATCGCGTAGGTCTCTCCGCCAGGATTCCTCAAAGGGAATTTGAGCACCAGGTAAGTGTGCAGCCCGTCGTCCTGCGGAACAACCTCCTCAAACTCCAAGGCTTTCCCCGCCCTGAACACGTCCTGGTCGGCAGCACGCACCGCGTCGGCGACGTCTGGGGGAAAGAGATCGTAGTCCGTGCGGCCGAGCAAAGCCTCATTACTGACATGGAACAGGTCGGTGAAGCGCTTGTTGATCCGCAAATAGCGACCGTCCAGTCCTTTGACGAAGACCACGGCCGACGTGTTGTCGATGATCGAGCGCAGGAGGTACTCGCTCTGCTGCAACTCCCTTTCTGCCGCCTTGAGTTCGTCGATATTGGTGGCGATTCCGAGGACGTGATCACAGTGCGCCGAATCCAGGAACAAGGGCGTCTTCACCGTGCTGTACCAGTGCACCGATCCATCGGAATAGGTCACCGGTTCAGCGACAATCAACTTGCTTTGGCGCGAATCCATGACCTCGCGGTCATCGCGAAGAAAGGCCTCTATTTCTTCCGGATTGCTGTGTAGCGAAGCATTGAGGCGACCCTCGACCTCTTCGACGGCGAGGTTGTAGGCCTTGGCCAAGCCCCGATTGGCGAGCAGGAAACGCCCTTCACGGTCCTTTACGAAGATCATGGCGGAACTGGTATCGATGACGTGGCGCAGGAATCGCCAGTCGCGGCCGAACCCGCCAGGGACCTCCGATGGATTCGCAGCCAGGGCCAAAACGAGCTGCGCGTCGGACTCCCAGCCTCCGATCAAAGTCAGTTCGGCGACGCAATTGCCGGCTTGCGCGCAGGCGAGGCTCACCGTCGTTCCGATGGGGTATTGCCCCGCACGGCTCAGGGCAATCCGTAAAGCGGCCTGATCTGCCGCAGCAACCAGATTCGGAAATGCGTACCCGGAATGGAGCTGCCCCGAGGTTTCGCCCAGCCATTCGGCTGCTGCAGGATTGAATTCGATAACCCGTTGACCTCTCAACAGGATGGCCGCCACCGACCAATCGGAGATCAGTGCTCGTAGCGTCTGCTCTATGGTTGTCGACACGTCATCCCGGTCCATTGTCTTGCGTTGCCCCGCGAAGATTCTCAATTCGAACGCGACAAGCGTGTGCCTTCGGGCTCCGATGTATCTCTAGACCTACGACACTCTGGTCCGTCGGCAGTTCGGCGAATCCCCTGTGTTCGGTAAAGCACTACTGAACAAGTTCTGCGCAGTCTGAACCCTTGGATTGCCTTTCAAGAGCCAGATGCGCTTCGGAACCGCAGGCTCCATCGATCCCGGACGAGCCGATCGCCCCTTATAATTCGCCCTTTGCTCCGGGAAAGCCGCTGTGACCGCTCCCCTCTTCAATTCGTCCATCGCCAGCCTGCCGCTCCTCTCCCGAGGCAAGGTACGCGACATCTACGCCGTCGATGCCGATCGGCTCCTCATCGTCACCACCGACCGCCTTTCGGCCTTCGACGTCATCCTGCCTGACCCCATTCCGATGAAGGGCGCGGTACTGACCGCCGTCGCCGACTTCTGGTTCGCCAAGCTGGGGCATATTGTGCCCAACCAGCTCACCGGAGTTGATCCAGAGAGTGTCGTGGCGCCCGACGAGCGCGACCAGGTCCGCGGCCGAGCGGTCGTGGTCAAACGCCTGAAGCCCCTGCCCATCGAGGCGGTCGTCCGCGGCTACGTCATCGGCTCTGGCTGGAAGGACTACCAGGCCACCGGCGCCATCTGCGGCATTGCCCTGCCAGCGGGCCTCAAAATGGCCGCCAAGCTGCCCAGTCCCATCTTCACACCGGCCACCAAAGCCGACGTCGGCGACCACGACGAAAATATCTCTTTCGCCAAGGCCCAGTCCAATTGCGCTGCCACCCTGGCGGCGCAGTTGGCCGGTTCCGGAAAGAACGGCGCCGAGCTTTGTGCCCAGGCTCGCACCGCGGCACTGGCCTTATACGAAGCTGCCGCCAGCTACGCTCGCGGCCGCGGCATCCTCATCGCCGACACCAAGTTTGAATTCGGGATCGATTCTGCCGGCACTCTGCATCTCATCGACGAGGCCCTGACCCCGGACTCCTCCCGCTTCTGGCCGGCCGACCAGTATCGCGAGGGCAGCAATCCCCCCTCCTTCGATAAGCAGTTCGTTCGCGACTATCTTGAAACCCTGGACTGGAATAAGAAGGCTCCGGGCCCTCGCCTGCCGGGCGAAGTCATCGCCAAGACCGCTGCGAAATATCTCGAGGCCTGCGAACGCCTCACAGGAAAGACACTGTAATATCTCCTGAGAACCCGGCGCGAGGCGCTTGGTCAAACGGTCATCTTCGGTAGGAGTCAGCATGGAGCACGGAGTCCTCGATTCGCCCCTTCACCTGCCCGGCGTACGGCGCGTCGGCCGCGACCGCCCCGCGGTCTGGCTCTATCTCGGTTGGCAGGACCTCAAGGCGAACCCCCTTCCTAGCCTGGCCTATGGGCTGCTCTTCGGACTTTGCGGCGATGCGATCCTGCTCGCGACCATCACCCACCCCCACTTTTTCACCGTCGCCATCTCCGGCTTCGTCCTGGTCGCTCCGATTCTCGCTGCCGGGCTGTACGAGCTTTCGCGGCAGCGAGCGATGGGCAAGCATCCCGGCTTCCTCGACTCTCTTCCTCGCCTGTGGGAAAGGGCCGAGCCCCTGGCAGTTTTCGCCCTGGTCGTCGGACTTCTCGCTTTCTTCTGGGAACGCATTTCCGCGGTCATGTTTGCGGTTCTCGGCGGCACTTCGGGAATCGACACCACCCATTTCATCGCCCAGATCGTCCTCTCCGGCCAGTATCGCGGCTTCGTCGCAGCCTGGTTCATCATCGGCGCCATCGTCGCGCTCCTCGCGTTTGCGGTAAGCGTCGTCTCGGTGCCTCTGATGATAGACCGCGAGGTCAGTCCATTCACGGCCGTTGCCACCAGCCTGCGTGCCTTCTCGCTCAACCTCGAGACTTTGGTCTTGTGGGCCGCGATCATCGTCGCCCTTACCGTCCTCGGGTTTGCCACCCTGCTCTTTGGGCTGGTCTTGTTCATGCCCTTGCTCGGCCACGCGTCCTGGCACGCCTACCGCGAGTTGGTAGCCTAAGCGTCCGGATTCCCACGGGCGGCTCAAGCCGCCCTTTTCATTGCGCCATTTCCACCATGATCGTTGCCAATCCACTGACCGAATTCGCCCTTCCCGCGAGCGCCGAGACGCTGCCGCGCTTCGACGCCATCGAACCTGACCACGTCAAACCGGCAATCGAAAGCCTGCTCGCCGATGCCCGATCTTTGGTGGAGCGCCTCACCGACCCTGCTGTCCCTGCAACCTGGGACGCCTTCGCCGCCCCCCTGGCGGACGGCCTCGAGCATCTTTCGCGAGCCTGGGGGATCGTCGGGCACCTGCATTCGATCAATGACATTCCCGCCTGGCGGGAGGCCTACAACGCCATGCTTCCGGAAGTGACGCGCTTCTATACCGAACTGGGGCAGAATCTGCGCCTTTTTGCCCAATACAAGGCCCTGCGCGCCAGTCCCGAGTACGCCACCCTCGCCCCGGCCCGGCGCCGCATCGTCGATAACGAGATCCGCGATTTCCGCCTCTCCGGAGCCGAGTTGGCCGACGACCTCAAGCCTCGCTTCCAGGCCATCATGGAGGAACTCGCTTCCCTGGCCGCCAAGTTCCAGGAGAACCTCCTCGACGCCACCAACGCCTTCTCGGAAACGGTGGCCGATTCCACCCTCCTCGCCGGCCTGCCCGACGACGCCATCGAGGCCGCCCGGGTGTCCGCGGAGAAGGCCGGCGTCGAAGGTTGGCGCTTCTCCCTCCAGGCCCCCTCCTACGGGCCGGTCATGCAGTACGCCGACGACCGTGATTTCCGCGCCCGCCTCTATCGCGCTTATGCCACGCGGGCGGCAGAATTCCACGAGGGGTCAAGCAAGCCGGAATGGGACAACACGCCGGTCATGCGGCGCATGCTCGAACTGCGCTTGGAAGATGCCCGACTGCTCGGCTACGACACTTTCGCCGAGGTTTCCCTGGTGCCCAAGATGGCCGAATCGCCCGCCCAGGTCCTTGCATTTCTGCGGGAACTGGCGGTCAAGGCCAAGCCCTTCGCCCAGCGCGACTTCGCCGAATTGAGCGACTTCGCGCGGGACACCCTGGGCCTCTCCCCGCTTGAACCCTGGGACGTGGCCTATGCGTCGGAGAAATTGCTCCAGGCCCGCTACGCCTTCTCGGAACAGGAGGTGAAGCAGTATTTCACCGAGCCCGCTGTTCTCGCCGGTCTCTTCCGGGTGATCGAAAATCTCTTCGGAGTTCGGGTCAAACCCGAAAGTGCCCCCGTCTGGCATCCGGACGTGCGCTTCTATCGCCTGGAAACGCCGGATGGCGATCTGGTCGGCCAGTTCTACCTCGACCTCTACGCCCGCGAAACCAAGCGCGGCGGAGCCTGGATGGACGAGGCCCAAGGCCGCCGACGCCTGGGCGCGGGACTGCAGAAGCCGATTGCCTATCTCAACTGCAACTTCTCGGCCCCGGTCGGCGGCAAACCCGCCACCTTCACCCACGACGAAGTGATCACGTTGTTCCACGAGACCGGCCATGGCCTTCACCATCTCCTGACCCGGGTAGAGGAATTGGGCGTCTCCGGAATCCATGGGGTGGAATGGGACGCGGTCGAATTGCCCTCGCAATTCATGGAAAACTACTGCTGGGAATGGGAAGTGGTCGAAGCCATGTCCGCCCACGTAGACTCCGGCGCTGCGCTGCCGCGGGAGCTGTTCGACAAGATGCTCGCCGCACGCAATTTCCAGAGCGGGCTCCAGACCGTGCGACAGCTTGAATTCGCCCTCTTCGACATGCTGCTTCACAGCGAATTCGACCCCGCCGGGGACCGCTCGGTCATGGATTTGCTCGCAACGGTCCGACAGGAAGTGGCAGTCATTCTTCCACCGTCCTGGCAGCGCTTCCCCAACAGTTTTTCCCATATCTTCGGCGGCGGTTACGCGGCGGGCTATTTCAGCTACAAATGGGCAGAAGTCCTGTCGGCAGACGCTTACGCCGCTTTCGAAGAGGCGGGGAATCCCTTCGACCCCGCCACCGGACGGCGTTTCCTGGACGAGATCCTCTCTGTGGGAGGCTCGCGGCCGGCACTCGAATCCTTCACCGCCTTCCGTGGCCGCGAACCCCAGGTGGACGCACTGCTGCGCCATAGCGGTATGATTGCAGCGTAAGGTCTTTACCGGGAGGCACCTATGAAAAGAATCCTTTTGCTCGCCCTGGCTTTGACGAGCCTTTCGGCAACAGCCGAGGTCTATCGCTGGGTCGATTCCGCGGGCAAGGTCCATTTCTCCGACAGCCCGCCTCCCGGGAGCGCGCGGGAAGTCATGCGCGAAAAAGACGCCAGCGCCGTCGCCAACGATCAAGTATCTTTTGCCGCCCGCCGGGCCGCCGAAAATTTCCCGGTCACGTTGTTTACCACGTCCGATTGCCCAGGGGCCTGCAAGAAGGCCCGGGAACTCCTGAGCGCTCGTGGCGTACCCTTTACCGAGAAAGTTCTCCAGAAGGCGGAGGATGCCGAGGAACTCAAGCTTCTGGTCGGCGACACCTTCGTTCCTTCGCTGCGGGTGGGAAAACAGACCATCCGCGGCTTCGAGGCCGATTCCTACAACAATCTCCTTGACCTGGCCGGATATCCGGCGGCATCCGGGACCAAGCCTCCGGCTGCCGCCCCCTGACGCAGTGCGAATCGCCACCTGGAATGTCAATTCCCTCAAGGTGCGGCTGCCGCATCTGTTGGACTGGCTTGCCGAGCAGGCTCCGGCGGTGGTTTGCCTCCAGGAAACCAAGGTCGAGGACGCCAATTTTCCGCGGGCCGATCTTGAGGCCGCCGGTTACCGAGTCGCTTTT
Source organism: Rhodocyclaceae bacterium (assembly GCA_035345935.1). Lineage (GTDB taxonomy): Bacteria > Pseudomonadota > Gammaproteobacteria > Burkholderiales > Rhodocyclaceae > SSSZ01. The sequence goes on from DAORDK010000045.1 coordinate 14,389, forward strand.
TCCGGCCAGAAGACTTACAACGGAGTCGCCCTCGTCGCCCGCGACGAGATTCGAGACGTTGTTTCCGGCAACCCCCACTTTCCCGACGAGCAGAAGCGCCTGATCGCAGGAACCGTTGGCGACGTCCGCGTCATTTGCGCCTACGTCCCCAATGGTCAGGCCGTCGATAGCGACAAATACCGCTATAAGCTTGCCTGGCTGGAGGCTCTGGTCCCCTGGCTCAAGAACGAGTTGAACACCTACCCCAATCTGGTCCTGGCCGGCGATTTCAACATCGCCCCGGAAGACCGCGACGTCCACGATCCCCAGGCCTGGGCGGGCCAGATTCTCTGCTCGCCCGCCGAGCGGACGGCCTTCGGCCGACTCCTCGAACTCGGGCTCAGGGACAGCTTCCGGCTCTTCGAGCAACCCGACAAGAGCTATTCCTGGTGGGATTACCGCATGCTCGGTTTCCAGAAAAACCTGGGCCTACGCATCGACCACGTCTTGCTTTCCGGCCCCTTGGCCGGACGCTGTGTCGGCGCCGGTATCGACCGCGCCCCGCGCAAGCGGGAGCGTCCCTCGGACCACGCACCGGCTTACGCCGATCTGGCATGACCCCCACTGCCGATCGGGCGGCCCTGCTTTCCCTCTATCCCGCGCTGGCCGCGGTTCCCGCGAGCGATCTCGCGCCTCTCCTGGCCCCTGGAGCCGTCGCCGAGGTCCCCGCGGGATGCGAACTCTTCGCCGAGCGCCACCCCTGCCGGGGTTTTCCGCTCATCCTGGCGGGAAGCATCAAAGTGGTCAAGAATTCGCCCGGTGGCCGGGAGATGGTGCTCTACCGGGTCGAACCCGGCGGATCGTGCATCATCACGTCGAGCTGCCTCCTGGGCCATGCCGATTACAACGCCCGCGGCATCGCAGAATCGCCGCTCCAGCTGCTGGTCATCCCCAGCGCACTCTTTGCCCGTCTGGTCGCTGACCAGGCCCCTTTCAGGGATTTCGTCTTTCACCTCTTTTCCGAGCGTCTCGCCGAGCTGATGCAGTTGGTCGAGGAAGTCGCCTTCGCGCGCCTCGACCGGCGCCTCGCCAAACTTCTGCTGGCCAGAGGCGAGGACGTCATCGCCGTGACCCACCAACACCTCGCCGAGGAACTGGGCAGCGTGCGCGAAATCGTCAGCCGTCTGCTCAAGGGCTTCGCCGCCCAGGGACTGGTTTCCCTCGGCCGCGAGCAGATCATTCTCCAGGACCGTGAGGGGCTGCGCGCCCTCGCCGCTCTGTGACTCAGGTTACAGACTCGTTCCCGCACCGGCGACTACACTGGCTCCCGTCTCAACACCTCATCGGGAGATCATCATGAAAGCAAACGTTGGCGGACTCGACAAAGTTCTTCGCATCGCGGCCGGACTCGGCCTTATCGCCTGGGCGCTCCTAGGCGGCCCCGTCTGGGCCTGGATTGGTGTCGTCCCTCTCGCGACGGGCCTGATGGGCTGGTGCCCTGCCTACCCGCTGCTCGGAATCAGCACCTGCGGCGTCAAGAAGGGCGTCTAGCCTCGGCACCCGCCAGAAAGTCGGCGATTCGGCGGTAGTCCGCCACTGCGAGGTCTTCTGCCCGGGCGGTCGGTTCTACGCCCAGGGCGGCAAAGTCCTCGTGGTGGAGAAGGCTCTTGAGAGTGTTGCGCAACATCTTGCGTCGTTGGGAGAACGCCGTGGCAACCACCCTCTCGAGCAGCGCCGGATCTCGCACGACACAGTCGGCAAGCGGTCGCGGGACCAGCCTGACGACGGCCGAATCCACTTTGGGTGCCGGATCGAATGATTCCGGCGGGACGTCGAGCAGCCATTCCAGGTGGAATCGGTACTGGAGCATGACGGACAGGCGTCCGAATTCCGAGTCCCCCGGCGCGGCGACCATGCGCTCGACGACTTCCTTCTGCAGCATGAAATGCATGTCCCGCACCCGCTCGGCGTAGTCCGCCAGATGAAAAAGCAGGGGCGTCGAGATGTTGTAGGGCAGATTGCCGACGAGACGCAGATCGCCCCCCAGGCAGGCGAAGTCGAAGTTCAAGGCATCGCCTTCATGAACGACGAGTTCTCCTGCGGAATAGCGCGTCTTTAGACGAGCGACCAGGTCACGGTCGATTTCAACCACGTGTAAAGGCCGAACTCGACTCAGGAGCGGGGCGGTGAGCGCCCCCAGACCCGGACCGATCTCGACCACGGTTTCCCCCGGACGGGGATCGATGGCCGTGACGATGGCGGCGACTATGCCCTGGTCCACCAGGAAATTCTGCCCAAAACGGCGGCGCGCAACGTGTTTCACCAAGGGCTCCGCTTCATTGCAGGCGCAGTTGCCCTAGGCAGGTGAAATCGCCGCTCCGGAGGAGGCGAAGGACTGGACTCATACGGGGCCGCCGTTCGTCGTCGCAGATCGCTAGCCATTGGGCGTTGCGCCGGAAGTCCGACGCCCGCAGCGACCCACTCACCGGTTTCCGCCGCTTCACCGCCGCGCCGCCATGCGGGCGGCTTCCGCCACCGCCTCGAAAAGGCTGCCCGGATCGGCGCGGCCGGTGCCCGCCAACTCGAGAGCAGTCCCGTGGTCCACCGAAGTCCGGATGATCGGTAGCCCAAGGGTGACGTTGATGCCGTGACCGAAGGTGGCGTACTTGAGCGCGGCCAAACCTTGATCGTGAAACATCGCCAGCACCGCGTCGCCGCGCGACAGCACCGGTGGGGTGAAGAGGGTATCGGCGGGCAAGGGCCCGACAAGCTTCACTCCTGTGTTGCGCAGCGTTTCGAGCGTCGGTGTGATGACATCGATTTCCTCCCGGCCGAGATAGCCCCCCTCTCCGGCATGGGGATTGAGGCCGGTCACCAGGATGACCGGGTCGTCGATCCCATATTTCGACTTCAGGTCGGCATTGAGGATTTCTATCGTCCGTGTGAGGAGCCCCGGGGTGATGGCGTCCGGAACCGCCCGCAGCGGCAGATGCGTCGTGACCAAAGCGACGCGGAGTGGCCCGCGTTCCGTTTCGCCCGCAAGCATCATCACCACCAAGGGAGTGTCCGTCTTTTGCGCCAGATATTCGGTATGGCCGGTAAATGGGATTCCCGCGTCGTTGATGACGCCCTTATGCACCGGAGCCGTCGCCATGGCGGCAAACTCCCCGCTCACACATCCCGCCAGTGCCCGGTCGAGCAACGCCAGGACGTAGGGGCCGTTGGCCGCATCGAGGTGCCCGGGCAGCGCGGGCGACAAGAGCGGCTGATGCAGGACTTCGAGGCTACCCGGCACGGGAGGGAGCGCCGGGTCGTAGTCTCTTAACCGAACCGTCAGGCCCAGCGCCGCCGCCCGGTCGGAAAGCAGGCCGCGATCGGCGAGGACCACAAGGCGGGCCGCATGGGTACACTCGACGAGCCGAAGGCAGAGTTCCGGCCCGATCCCGGCAGGCTCGCCGCTGGTGACCGCGACGACCGGCAGAGAACTCACTTTTCCTCCAGTCGGTTCTCGACGTAAGTCCGGTCGCGCAATTGCCGCAGCCAATCCTGGTAGGCATCGTCCAGCTTGCGCTCGCGCAGGGCTTGGCGGGCGTCGAGGCGCTTGCGCTCTTCCGACATGTCGCGCTGCCGGCGCTCGAGCACCTGGATCAGATGCATGCCGAAGGGCGATTGGACGACGGGACTCAACTCGTTTTCCTTCAGTTCATTCATCGCCTTTTCGAACTCGGGTACGGTGTCGCCGGGGTTGAGCCAACCCAGATCGCCGCCCTTCGCGGCGGAACCATCCTGGGAATAGAGCCGCGCCAGCTCCTGGAAATCACCGCCGTTAATCAGGCGTTCCCGCAGGTTTTCCAGCTTGCGCCGCGCCTCGGCTTCGGAAACCACTTCGTTGGTGCGGAGCAGGATATGACGTACCCTAGTCTGCGTGACCGGCGGCTGGGACGCTCCGCCGCGCCGACCGACCAGCTTGATGATGTGGAAACCGGCAGGCGAACGCAGCAATTCGCTGACGTCCCCCGGCTGGAGCTTTGCCGCCGCATCGGCGTAGAGGGAAGGCAAGCGATCGACCGGCCTGACCCCCAGGTCGCCCCCGGACAATCCATCCGGCGCATCGGAAAAAGCCACCGCCAACTGGGCGAAATTCTCCCCCGCCCGCGCCCGTGCAAGCACTTGTTCAGCCCTGGCACGGAGTTTCTGCAATTGCTCGGGACTGGCCGATTCCGGAGCACGCATCAGAATGTGCGCCAACTGGATTTGCGAGGCAGCCCCCTCCACTTGCTGGTTGGCGAGAAAATTATCGATTTCGGAATCGGAGATGACCAGCTTGCTATCGACTTCGCGCTCGCGGAGCCGGGTGACCGTGATCTCGTCGCGGATTTCCTCGCGAAAGCGCGCGTAGGCGATGCCATCCTTCTCCACCGCCTGCCTGAACTGGGCGAGGTTCATCTGATTGCTGGCGGCAATCCGATTCATGGCCATATCGAGCTGGCCGTCATCGACGCGAATACCGTTTTCCTTCGCGACCTGAAGCTGGACCCGGTCGATGATGAGGCGTTCGAGCATCTGCTTCTCAAGGACATCGTCCGGAGGCAGCGGAGTCCCCTGCTTCTTCAACTGCGCAAGGACCGCGGCGAGCCGACCCCGCAATTCGTTCATGGTGATGACTTCGTCACCGACCACCGCGACGATGCGATCCACCTCCAAAGGTTCGACCGCAGCCGCGGACGTTAGGCCCAGAACGGCGAAGGCCAGGAGGGTGAGAAGTTCACGCAAGAGTCGGATGGACATGGCTTCAATCGGTAAGGAAATGGCTTGAGGTGGGCAGTTCGTTCGACTTGCTGTAGCCGGGAACGGTCCGGCGCAGAAGGCCGATGGGATTGGAGCCCACGCTCGCGAAATCGTTGAGTTCGAGCTGGAAGAAGACCGTCGTGTTGGGCGAACCCGCAACCGCTTCCAACCGTTGCACGACAAACCGGGCAGCCCAGCAACCGGCGTTGTATTCCACACCTGCGATGGTTTCCAGCGCCTGCTTGTCGCGCAGCGAGTAGTTGTAGCGGCCAACCGCATACCAACGGGCATCGAGAGGCCATTGCCCCGCGATGTCGATCTGCTTGATCTGGCTGACGCCGAGCGCATCCCGGGTGGTTCTGTATCCGGCGCTGAGGACCTTCGCCACTTCGGGTTGATAGCGCCCACCCAGCGAAAAGCGTTGATTCTGATTGCGGTGGTAATCGTATTCCCACGCCGCATCGACATAAGTACTGGGAGCCACGAGGCCGTTGAAGGCCGCGAGAAAGTTGGAAAAGCTCCGCTGGCGTTCGGTCTCGCCCGGAATGGTGATGCGCTGAGCGTCGAAATAGTAGCGCTGACCCACCATCGCCTTGAACCGCTCAGCCCCGGTGGTGGCATCGAGATAGCGGGTGGTGAGCGCCGTGGTCAACTGATTCGCATCGTTGATTCGATCAAAACCCGTATAGCGGTTTTCCGTGAAAATCTGGGCAAAATTGAAGTCGGCGATGGCCGAATCGAAGACCGGAATCCGATCCTGGTTCCGGTAGGGGATATAGACGTAGTACAGCCGCGGCTCCAGGGTCTGGATATGGTCCCGGCCCAACCAGGACGTCTGCCGTTCGAACACCAGCGAACCGTCGAGGGTGAAGGTCGGCAGGACCCGTCCCTGGGACGCCGGCACGCCGGCAGCCTGATTTTCCAGTGCGTAATGGGTCGCATGGAGCCCGAACTTGGGAATGATCAGGTAAGCCGGATCGACGATGGGAATCGAAATCTGGGGATAGGCCACCAGCCGGTTGCCATCGACCTTCGAGGGGTGGGTGAAGCGGGCAAATTGGCTGAATACGCTGATGTCCATGTTGCGAACGTCGGCGAGGCGCCCGCTGAATCCAATTTGCGGCTCAAGGAAGTATGGCCGGGCGACAATCCTGCTCGGATCCGGATTCAATGTCTGATAACTCAGAACCTGAATGCTGCCCGTCCACCACGATCCGGGCGCGTAGGTCAGGCCCACCTGCCGCGGCAGTTGCTGCTGAGAGGTGTGCAGGAGATGGGACGATAGATCCTGCCAGTAGGAATCGTCCGATACGCCGTTCAGGTTGAGATTGAGATGAAACCCCTGCCCGAGATTTTGCGTGTGGACAATCTTGTAGGCATGCCGCTCCCGGCTATCCATCTGATCGTCCGGCAGTACTTCGAGCTTCGCATCGCTTTGGCTGTAGTGATCGAGATAGCGCGCTTCCACGCCGAGTTGGGATCCCCGTTTGCTCATATGGCGGGGATAGAGCGTGACATCGTAATTGGGAGCGAGATTGACGTAGTAAGGCAAGGTGACGTCGATGCCGTTCTTGGACGACGCAGCGAAACTACCCGTCAGGAACCCCGATTTGCGCTGGTTATTGAGAGAAAAGGATCCGCTGGGCAGGTAGAAGATCGGCGTATCCTTGAAGACCACTGTGGCATCGCTGGCCTGGCCCTCGTCCTTGTCGTAATCGAGGCGGAATTCACGGCCCTTGAGATACCAGTCGGTTTCGCCCGGCTTGCAGGTGGAAAAGGTGGCGTCGCTCAGGCGGACCTGGTTCTCGCCCTCGAAATCGATCTTCTCCGCCCTTCCATGAGCATCGGACGTTCGTCGAGGCGGCAGCGCCTCCTGGAGTCCGTAGGTCGACGCGACGTTGATCATCAGCGGCGCGCCGCTGGTGGTGGTATTGCTGATCGTGGTGCGGACCGGCTTGATCTTGCGATTCTGTTCGATATCCACTTCACGACGGAAGTGGTACTCCGCTTGGTCGAAGAACCCGATCTGCTCGGAAAGTTTCATCCGCATGTGCGGTCCGCTGATCTGGTCCTCGCCCTGGCGATAAAGGACGTTTCCCTCCGCCTCGACCTCGTCGCGCAATGACGAGTAGTTCAGTTTATCGGCCAGCACCAAGGTGTCGACTTTGCGGAGTTCGACGTTCCCTTCCGCTTCGGTGAAATCGTCGGTGCGCCCCTCGATCCGGTCGGCCGTAATGAAGGTTGGACGATCCTCGCTGACCTGTTTTTTCTCCCCCTCATCCAATTTGAGGCCAGGAACCGGGATGGGAGCATAGCCCTTGCTCTTGGGATCCGGCGGCGCCTTCTTGGCGGCGAGAATGAAGAATTTCTTCTCCAACCGGAGATTGACCTCGCCAGCCTGCTCGCCGGGAAAGTCGACCACCATCCTGGGCGCCATCGGTTCCGGATCGCCGCTTCTCGCGGCCGCTGCCCGGGCGGTCTCGACCGCGCCATGGCTGATCTGGGTGCCGGCAAACAGGCAACCCACGAAGACGGCAAGCGGACGACGGGCGAATCCTGGCATGGATGGGGGAGAAAACCGGCTCGAGCGCCAGGAGCCCCCGGCGCGAATGCTAAAATCCGGGCATTTTACATCGAACCCAACCCCGCCAGATGTCCCGCGACCAACTTGTTCATGACTGGGTGGCAACCCATTTTCCCGGCCAATCGGTGATCATCACCCCGGCTTCCGCCGACGCCAGTTTCCGACGCTATTTCCGTCTCGCATTCCCCGACGGAGCGACCCGCATCCTCATGGACGCGCCGCCCGACAAGGAGGACTGCCGCCCCTTCGTCAAGGTCGCTGCTCTACTTGCCGATGCCGGCCTGGCGGCTCCCCGCATCCTCGAACAGGATTTCGACCAGGGTTTCCTTGTCCTGACCGACCTGGGCCGGATCGGCTACCTTGAAGCCCTGCAAGCCGACCCAACCCTCGCCGACGCCCTCATGCGTCCCGTCCTCGACATCCTCGTGCAGTGGCAGTCCGCCTCGCGGCCCGGGATTCTTCCCCCCTACGATCAGGCGCTGCTGCGTCGGGAACTGGATCTGTTCCCCGAGTGGTTTGTCGGTCGTCACCTGGGTCACGCGCTGAGCGACGACGAGAAGGCGGTGATCGAATTCGCCTTCCGTTTCCTCATCGATTCCGCCCTGGCCCAACCGAAAGTCTTCGTTCACCGGGATTTCATGCCCCGCAACCTGATGGTCGTCGAGAGCGCAGCATCCCTGGTTCCCGGCATCCTGGATTTCCAGGATGCGGTATACGGGCCGATCGCCTATGACGTCGTTTCCCTGTTCCGCGACGCCTTCATTTCCTGGGAGGAAGAGCAGGAAATCGACTGGGTAGTCCGCTACTGGGAGAAAGCCCGCGCCGCCGGCCTGCCGGTGCGGGCCGACTTCGGGGATTTCTGGCGCGAGTACGAACTGATGGGTCTGCAGCGCCACCTGAAAGTTCTGGGTATTTTCTGCCGCCTCAAATACCGGGATGGCAAGGACCGCTACATTGCCGACCTGCCCCGCTTTCTCGGTTACGCACGCAAGGTCGCCGGCCGCTACGGCGCCTTGAAGCCCCTGCTGAGCCTTATCGATACCCTCGAAGGCAAGCAGGAAGCGGTCGGGTATACCTTTTAGGAGTGGCGATGACGGGCTCGAGGTGGGCCTTATCCGCCAGCGCGCCTATGGCCTCTTCAGTGTTCCCCGTAGTCAGGATCCCAATTCCCGAATCCAGCTTCGGCGCTCCCCAATGAAAGCTTTCATCCTTGCCGCCGGACGCGGGGAGCGCATGCGCCCCCTCACCGATCACACGCCCAAGCCCTTGCTCCAAGCGGGGGGAAAGCCGCTCATCGTCTGGCACCTGGAACGGCTGGCCAGCGCCGGATTTCGCGACGTCGTGATCAATCACGCCCATCTCGGCCAGCAGATCGAAGCTGCCCTGGGCGACGGCAGGCCCTGGGGATTGAACATCCGCTACTCGCCGGAACCTCCCGGCGCCCTGGAGACCGCCGGCGGCATCGCCAACGCCTTGCCGCTTCTCGGGGACGAGGCCTTCCTGGTCATCAATGGCGATATCTGGTGCGATTGGGATGTGCGCCGCGCCCATTGCCTGAGCGATCGGCTCGCCCACCTGGTCCTCGTGGCCAACCCCGCCCATCATGCCGGCGGCGATTTTTCCCTGACCGGAGATCGGGTCCGCTTCGCCAGCGGTGGCGAAACCCTCACCTACGCGGGGATCGGCATCTTTTCCCCGGCCTTCTTTCAAGAAGTGCGGCCCGGATCGGTACTGAAGCTCCGCCCCCTCCTCGACACCGCCATCGCCTCCGGAACCCTGACCGGCGAGCGCTACCGCGGTCGCTGGGTCGACGTGGGGACCCCCGAAAGGCTCGCCCAACTCGATGCGGAACTCGGGCATTGCTAACACTTGTCGGCGCGGCGAGAAACTGCCCTAGGGGGCGCCTTGCCACTCCCCGACGTTCCGTATCAGGTCAGCGCCAGAGATGACGCCTGCTCTTTCGGGCGAGCCGCTCAACTAGAACTCTTCTTACCCATCCTGCGGTCGCCCCGCAGAAAGATTCCTCGGCGGATAACCTGCTGGCCCCCCGGTTAGCCGACGAAACCAATTCAACCCGCTCGTCGTCCAAGAGCAAATAACCCAAGGAGATTCCTCATGCCCAATAGCGTCACCCTTGGCGGTAACCCCATCGCCGTCGCCGGGCGTTTCCCTGTTCCGGGAGACCATGCCCCTGTCTTCATGCTGGTCGGCAAAGACCTCGCAGATGTTCCCCTGGCGAACTTTTCCGGCAAGCGCAAGATCCTCAACATCTTTCCGAGCATCGACACCCCCACCTGCGCCATGTCGGTACGCCAGTTCAACGCCAAAGCCAATGAACTGCCCAACACCGTGGTGCTCTGCATTTCCGCCGACCTGCCCTTTGCCCAGTCCCGCTTCTGCGGCGCCGAGGGACTGGACAATGTGGTCACCCTGTCCACCTTGCGCGGTCGGGAATTCCTTGAGGCCTACGGCGTTGCCATCGCCAGCGGACCCATCGCCGGCCTCGCAGCCCGTGCCGTCGTCGTGCTCGACGAAAACAATCGGGTCATCCACAGCGAACTGGTGCCGGAAATCAAGCAGGAACCTGACTACGGCGCTGCCCTGGCCGTACTTTGAATTCCCATGCGCGTTCCCAGCTTCGAAGAATTCGAATCCCATGCCAAGGTCGACGGCTTCGACGAGGTTCTGATCAGGACCTGGCCTCCGGACGCCATCGCCGAAACCCACTGCCACCCCTTTGCATTACGCGCCCTGGTCGTCGCCGGCGAGATGTGGCTCGTCGTCGGGGACTATAGCCGTCATTTGCGCCGTGGCGACGCCTTCGCCCTCGATCGGGACGTCGCCCACAGCGAACGCTACGGCCATGAGGGCGCCACCTACTGGGTGGCCCGTAGCAACTAATGGGTGCCCAGGAGTGGCCAGCGCGGCTGCACGGCGAAGCCACCGGCGGCCTTCGCCGGTGTTCCCGCTTGCAGACGCAGGCAGCCGGCCAGAGCAATCATGGCACCGTTGTCGGTGCAGAATTCCAGTTCCGGATAATGGACACGGAGCCGCTTCTTGCGCGCCTCTTCGTTCAGGCTGGCACGCAGTTGCTGGTTGGCACCGACCCCACCGGCCACGACCAGCTGTTTGAGCCCCGTCTGTTTGAGCGCCTTGAGGGATTTCTTCACCAGCACTTCGACAATGGCTTCCTGAAATGCGCAAGCGGCATCGGCCTTGAATTCCGCTGAAAGCAGTTCGCCCTGATCGCGCACCAGCGTGAGAACTGCCGTCTTCAAGCCGGAAAAACTGAAATCGAGATCGGCCGAGTGCAGCATCGGGCGTGGCAGTGCGTATTTGCCAGGCGTACCGCTCGCGGCCATTCTGGAGAGCAGTGCGCCACCGGGATAGGGCAGACCGAGCAGCTTGGCACTCTTGTCGAAGGCCTCGCCAGCAGCATCATCGAGGGTTTCGCCGAGCAGTTCGTATTGGCCGACTCCCGTGACCTTCATCAATTGCGTATGACCTCCGGACACCAGCAGCGCGACGAAGGGAAAGGTCGGCGGATCGCGGGACAGCAGAGGCGACAACAGATGCCCCTCCAAATGATGGACGGGAATGGTGGGTTTGCCCAGGGCCAGGGCCAGGGCCTCGGCGAAGGCGCAGCCGACCAGCAGCGCGCCTGCCAATCCCGGACCACGGGTGTAGGCGACGGCATCCACCTCGGCCAAGGACCTGCCCGCCCGCTCCAGGGTTTCACGCAGCAAAGGCACGACGCGCCGGATATGGTCGCGGGAGGCGAGTTCCGGAACCACGCCGCCGTACTCGGCGTGCATCGCCACCTGGGAGTGCAGCGCGTGACCCAGAAGACCGGCCGCACTGTCGTAGAGCGCGATGCCGGTCTCGTCGCAGGAGGTTTCGACGCCGAGGATCAACATGGGCCGCCGATTTTATCACCGACGGCCAAGGACCACTTGATGGCAAAGGGTTTTATCTCCTATACTGCTCGGCTTTCCGCAAACTTGCGGATATCGAATTGCGCGCACCGCCCCAAACTTGACCGGGCGGGCGCCTGACGGAAGGGGGTGATTTTTATGCCGAGCATTCGTGTCAAGGAAAACGAGCCGTTCGAAGTGGCCATCCGCCG
>DAORDK010000046.1:0-25174 GCA_035345935.1 Rhodocyclaceae bacterium
TCATCAGGCCGATTTCCGCCGTCACCGATGACCCGGCCCGCGAGGCGAAGAGCAACGCAGCGACCACCGGCCCCAGTTCCCGGGTGAGCGAGAGGGCGACAAGTACCCCAAGCGCCTCGGTGGACCCGAATCTCTGGAGGGTTTCGTAGCCCTGGAGTCCGAGGACCAGGCCCACGAAAAGGCCGGAAACGACGATGATCAGAAGCGACAGGACGCCACTGAAGAAGATTTCGCGGAGGGTGAGGTGTAACCGGCGAAAGGCCACCCCGGAAAAAAGCAGGATGGCCATCAGGAAGCGCGACGCAAATCCAAGGCGCCAGATTGCCTCGACGGTCCCGTGACCGAGCCGGCGTAGAGGGTTGCCCCGTTCAGCCACCGGCGGCCCCCAGGAAATCCCGCCGCAACTCCGCAGCGGGATAATCGAAGCGCACAGGACCATCGGCCTCAGCATTAACGAACTGGTGCACGAAAGGGTCACTGGACGCGCGAATTTCTGCCGGCGACCCTTGGGCGACGATACGTCCTTCCGAGATGAAATAGATGTAATCGACGATGAGTAGCGACTCTTGGACGTCGTGGGTGACCATGATCGAAGTGGCACCGAGGGCATCGTTCAACCTGCGTATCAACTGTCCGATCACTCCCAGGGCAATGGGATCGAGGCCGGTAAAGGGCTCGTCGTACATGATGAGCAGGGGATCGAGGGCCACGGCGCGGGCCAGCGCAACCCGCCGCGCCATTCCGCCGGATAATTCTGCGGGCATCAGATTGCGTGCCCCCCGGAGCCCGACGGCCTCCAGCTTCATGAGGACGAGGTCACGTATCATCAATTCGGGCAAATCGGTATGTTCGCGCAGAGGGAAGGCCACATTGTCGAACACCGTCATATCGGTGAACAGGGCGCCGAACTGGAACAGCATGCCCATCTTGCGGCGGACTTGATAGAGTTCCCGCTGCCCCATCTGGGAAATGCGGTGCTCACCGAGGCGAATTTCGCCCCGACTGGCCTTGAGTTGCCCGCCGATGCTGCGCAGTAGAGTCGTCTTGCCGCAACCCGACCCGCCCATGATGGCCACCACCTTGCCCCGAGGAATCTTCATGTCGATCCCCTGGAGCACCGGCCGGCCATCATAGGCGAAATGCAGGTCGTCGATATCGACCAGAATGTCTTCGGGCAAGTCTGCGATCCTCGGTCAAGGGGGCATTGTAACAGAAGGCTAGGGGCGTCCCGATCGATGCCGGGGCTATAATCCCGTGAAATTTTCCCCACTTTCCCCATTGAATCCCTCCAATTCCGCAAAACCCCTGCTGCTGCTGGTTGACGACGACCCTCTCATCAGCGATTCCCTCGGCTTTGCGCTGTCGCGGGATTTCGATGTCCTCACCAGCCACTCCCGTTCCCATTGCCTGCAAATCCTGCGGCAGTTGAAGGAAATTCCCGGGGCAGCGATCGTCGATCTCGGCCTGCCCCCCATCCCCCACCGTCCGGACGAAGGCTTCGCCCTGATCGGCGACCTCCTGGCCTTCGCGCCGACCATGAAGATCGTCGTGCTCTCGGGTCAGAACGGCGAAGAGAATGCGCGGCACGCCCGCATCCTGGGCGCCATCGATTTCGTCGGAAAACCATGCGATCCGGGCGACCTCCTGCGGCTGCTCCATCAAGCCCTGGCATTCACAGGCCGCAGCGAGACGCTCGACCGCGCCGAGTCGGCGTGCCAGTTGATCGGCAACAGCCTGCCGATCCAACTCCTGCGGATGCAGATCGGCCAATATGGGAATTCCGTCTTTCCCGTTCTCATCGAAGGCGAATCGGGAAGCGGCAAGGATGTAGTGGCCACCTGCTGCCTGCATCGGCTGACCCGCCGCAAAGACCAACCCCTGCTCGCCCTGAACTGCGCCGCCATTTCGCCCAACCTCGTGGAACCGACCCTGTTCGGATACGCCCGCGGCGCCTTCACCGGCGCGACGGTCGCCAAACCCGGTTATTTCGAGGATGCCGGCGCGGGAACGCTGTTCCTGGACGAAATCGGCGAATTGCCGCTCGATCTCCAGCCCAAGCTGCTCCGGGTCCTTGAAAATGGAGAGTACCAGCGGGTGGGCGAGACCCAGACCCGCCATTCCCGGGCGCGCATCGTCGCAGCCACCAACCGCGACCTACGCAAGGAGGTCAAGGCCGGCCGCTTCAGGGCCGATCTCTTCCACCGGCTCTCGGTATTCACCATCCGCGTTCCGCCGCTCCGGGAAATGGGCGACGACAGGCTCCTTCTCCTTGATCACTTTCGCCGCTTTTACGCCGAACAGACGGGGGTTCCCGCCTTTTCCCTCGATGCTCAGGCACGGGACCGCTGGCTGCGTTACTCCTTTCCGGGCAATGTGCGGGAATTGCGCAATATCGTCATCCGGCTCACTGCCAAATTCGAGGGAAAGTCGGTCGGGATTCTCGAACTGGAGGGCGAGCTGGACGAGGGCGAGGAAGCTCCGGTTGCATCTCCCTCCCTCGCGGCCGAAGACCTGGATGCCGCCATCCGCGCGGCGACCCAGCACCTGCGGGAAAAGGGCCAGATCGACCTGGATGCCGCCCTGGCGCTGTGGGAGAAGGGCTATATCGAAGCCGCTCTGCGTCTTGCCAACGGCAACGTCAGCCAGGCCGCCCGCCGCCTCGGAATCAACCGGAGCACCCTCTACAATCGCATGGCCGGCGGAGAGCCCCAATGAGCCTCTATCTCGGCCACTTCGGCCTAACCGAGCCCCCTTTCCGCATTACGCCGCACACCGACTTCTTCTTCTCCGGGGCCAATCGCGGCCCTACCCTGGATGCCCTGATCTACGCCATCACCCAGGATGAAGGCATCGTCAAGGTGACCGGAGAGGTGGGCAGCGGGAAGACGATGCTGTGCCGCATGCTGCTCGAAAAGCTGCCGCCGCAGGTGGAGACGATCTATCTCGCCAACCCCTCCCTGTCGCGGCAGGAAATCGTCGGCGCGATCGCCGACGAACTCGGCATTCCCGCCGACGGCCGTAGCACCCATTCCCTCACCCGGGCGCTCCAGGATGCTCTGGTCGAACGCTACGCCCTGGGCAAGCGGGTCGTGATCCTGATCGACGAGGCCCACGCCATGCCGGCCGAATCCCTGGAAGAAGTGCGGCTCTTGTCCAACCTAGAATCGAAGTCGAGCAAGCTCCTGCAGATCGCATTGTTCGCCCAACCGGAGCTCGACACCCGGCTTGCGGCAAGCGACATGCGCCAGCTGCGCGAGCGCATCACCCAGCATTTTGGCCTGGCCCCCCTGAAGCCGACTGAAGTTGCGGCCTATCTTGAATTTCGTCTGCGGACCGCCGGCTATCGAGGCCCCACGCCCTTCACCGAAAGGGCGGTAGCCGCCATCGCCGGCGCCTCGGAAGGGCTGTCCCGCCGCATCAATATCCTCGCCGACAAGGCCCTCCTCGCGGCCTACTCGACCGGCAGCCACCGCGTTGACCGGAACGAAGTGGGCGTCGCGATTCGCGATTCCCGCTTCACCACCCTCGCTCCCCGCCGCTCGGTCGGCTGGCTGGCCCTAACGGCGGTCGCCGCGGTCGGCGCTCTGGGCTCGGCCTTATATGTCATGCACGCCTCGTGGTCGCCTGAAGCTGCTCCTGCCCAGGCCACCGCCTCGCAACCCGAAGCGGCCCAGGCTCCCGCTGTTGCCGCTCCCGCCCCGCCCGCAGTCGATACGCCGACGGAGCCTGTCGCTCCGTCGCTGGGCAGCCCGGCATTGGGCCCCCTGACCCGCCAGGGACTGGACCGATTCTCTCAATGGCTGGCGAGCGCGAATTCGCGCCATTACTTCATTCAGTTGTATGGCGCGGAGATTGCCAACGCGGCTGAAATCGAAGCGTTTCTCCGTCGTAGCGGAAACGCCGTCGAGGGCGGACAGTTGAGAATCTACCGTTCCGATCTCTCCGGCCAAGACCGTCTGGGGGTGATCTTCGGCGAGTTCGCAACTCGGGACGCCGCCCTAAGCGCCATCGCCGAGCTGCCGGAGTCGCTGCGCCGCCTCGGTCCCTACCCGCGTCAGGTCTCAAGGCTGCAATGAGCAGAGCCCTTTCCCACGATCCCGGATGGGTTACTATTATCGGATTGGGAACCTCGGGGCGGACGATTGCCGGAGGAAACGATGGGAGATCACGTCGGATGATGAAGGGATACGCCGCTGCGGCTGCCGCCACGCTGTTGCTGGCCGCCTGCGCCGCACCGACTCCCCGCGAGCCGACCAAGGGCCACCTCACCTCAGTTGACGCCGTGGAGGCGCGGCCCGCGAACATCCCCGCCCCCGTCCAGCAGACACTGGCACTCCCTAAGCCACGCGCCCTGCCCAAGGCGGAAACCTACAGCGTCGTGGTCAACAACGTCGCGGTAAAAGACCTGCTCTTCGCGCTCGCTCGCGACGCCAAGCTCAATGTCGACATCCACCCCGGGATCAGCGGAACAGTCACCCTGAACGCCATCGAACAGACGTTACCGCAATTGCTGAATCGCATCGCCAAGCAGGTTGACCTGCGCTTCGAGCTGGACGGCCCCAATCTGGCGGTCATGCCCGACTCGCCCTTCCTGCGGCATTACAAGGTCGATTACGTCAATCTTGCCCGCAACGTGACCACCACCGTGTCGGCCAATACCCAAATTGCCACCGTCAGCACCAGCGCCACTGGCGCGGGAAGCGGACCGGCGGGGGGCAACGTCTCTGCGACGCGAATCGAAAACACCTCCCGCAACCGATTCTGGGAACAGCTCGAAAAGAACATCAAGGACATCCTGCACGAAACGGACAAGGTGCTGCCCGAAGGCAGTAGCGAGACCGTCACCGAGCAGACGGTCAGCCAGAGCGCCACCGGCGCGGCGGCGCTGCCCCAGGGCAGCGGACAGAAGGCGACCCAAGCCGTGGCGAGCGCTCTGGCGACCAACCCAAGCCCGGCCAGCGCCAGCCAGGGATCCGGAACCACCATCGTACGGCGCAGCACCATCCGTGAGGCGGCTTCCGTCATCGCCAACCCCGAGACGGGAATCGTCACCGTCCGCGCAACCCAGCGCCAGCATGACCGCATCCAGGAATTCATCGATCGGGTAGTCAGTTCAGCCCGGCGGCAAGTGATGATCGAGGCCACCATCGTCGAGGTGAAGCTTGCCGACGGCTACGAACAGGGAATCGATTGGACGCGGCTGATCGGGTCAGGCCAGTTCTCGCTCGCGATGAATACCTTGCGGGCGACCAACGCAGGCAACAACATGACCTTCACCGGGAATACGGTCACCGCGGGGGTCCGCCTATTGGAAACCTTCGGAACCACCAAGGTTCTTTCGAGCCCTCGGTTGTCGGTGATGAATAATCAGACCGCCATGCTGACCGTGGTGGACAACGTGGTGTACTTCAACGTGAAGGCCGACGTCACCGCAGGCAATCTCAATGCCAATCCCATCATCGCCTATACCACGACCCCGCAGACCGTGTCGGTCGGGTTGGTCATGGCGGTGACCCCCCAGATAGGCGACAACCAGGACGTCATCCTCAACATCCGACCGACCGTCACCAGCATCTCAGACTTCGTCACCGACCCGAATCCGAATCTGACCACCGTCAGCAATCGGGTCCCCCAGATCCGCACGCGGGAAATCGAATCGATCATGCGGGTCGCCAATGGCGAGATCGCCGTTCTTGGCGGCCTCATGGACGATCGCATCGATTACAAGAACAACCGCGTCCCCCTCCTGGGACAGATCCCTGTGGTCGGCGAGGTCTTCACCAATCGCAACAATGCGGCGACCAAGTCCGAGCTGGTCATCTTCCTGCGCCCCATCGTCATCCGGGAGGCCAGCCTGGCCGGAGACTATTCCGGTTTGCGGGGCTACCTTCCCGACGGCAGCTTCTTCCCTCAGCCTCCCGAGGCAAGGCCTTTTGCCATCGTTCCGGGGCGTCAGCCGGAAAACCCATGAGCCGCTTGCCAGCCCTCATGCGAACAGATGACCTGGCGCTCCGAGGCTCGGCCCCCGCCTGCCGGAAACCCCATCCCGACAGGGATTCAAGTCTCCCACCCCGCGAGCTGGCTGTTCTCGCGCAAGTCTCGGCCAGATCATGAGCCTCCTGATGGACGCCCTCAAACGGGCCGAGGAAAACAAGCAAGACGCCGCGCGCCGTATGACCGGGACCGGCCGGCCCGCTCCCGACGGACTGGCCCTGGAGCCCCTGGGTGCTCCCGAAGGCCTCGCGCCCGCCAATAAGGGACCGTCCGCAGCAACCCTCGAAGCCCCGGTATCTCGCCAAATCCCCGAACAACCCGATGCGATCGACCCCCTCGCCGCGGACGAGAATCGCGAAGCCGTGCGCAATGCCTTCGCCGCCAAAGCTCCCGTCGGCCCCCAGCGTCCTCTGAAGTTGCTGCTCGGCTTGCTGGCTCTGGCCGCTCTGGCAATTGGCGCTTATGTCTGGTGGGAGCTCAACAGGATGGGCCGTTCGACCCTCTCGCCGCCCTCTGAATCGGCGCGTCCGCTCGCCTCTCCACCCCCGCTGCCTGCGGCAGCGCCGCCTTCACCCGCCCCGGCTCCGCCGGTAGCTGCCGTCCCGCCTCCCCCGACACCAACCAGTTTGCCGCAGCGGCCGCTTGCCCTCGAAACTCCGGCGCCGGGTTCGGGCGTCCCTGCCACACCCGAGTTACCCCCCCCGGCAGCCGCAGCCGGAACCCCGGTCAGGATCGTCAAGACCCGCCCCGAACCCGATCCCGCAGTGATGCGGGCCTACGGTCACCTACAGGGCAGCGCCCTCGATGCCGCCCGCCAGGATTACGAACAAGCCTTGCGCAAGGACCCCCGCAACCTGGATGCGCTTCTCGGCCTCGCCGCCATCGCCCAAAGGGAGGGGCGCGCCGGGGATGCCGATCGCTACCATCAACAGGCGCTCGAAGCCGACCCCAAAGATTCGGCAGCCCAGGCCGCGGCCCTCTCCACGGCCGCTGCGGTCGATCCGGCAGGTGCCGAAAGCCGCCTCAAGCTGCTCCTTGCGGCTCAGCCGGAATCGGCACCCCTCAATTTCGCCCTGGGCAACCTGTATTCCCGCCAGTCCCGCTGGGGCGAGGCCCAGGCCGCCTACTTCAATGCCGTGACGACGGACGGGGACAATCCGGACTATCTCTTCAATCTGGCAGTCAGTCTCGACCATCTGCGCCAATCCCGTCTCGCGGCCAAGTACTATCGGCAGGCGCTCGGCGCGGCCGACCGCCGTCCGGCCGCCTTCGACCGCCGACAGGTCGATTTGCGACTGCGGGATCTCGCGCCTAACGAACGATGAACGCACCCCCGGCCCAACGCCGACCCCTCGGCCAGATTCTGATCGCCGCCGGCATCCTGTCCGAGGACCAGCTCCGCATCGCCCTGCTCGAGCAGATGAAATCCAACCAGCCCATCGGCAAGTTGCTGGTGTCCCTGGGTTTCGTCACCGAAGCCACGCTGCGCGAGGCCCTCTCGGAGAACCTCGGCCGCCAGAGCGTCGATCTCGGCCACACGGTGGTGGATCCCCAGGCATTGAAGCTCATCCCCAGGGAGACCGCCAAGCGCCATCATTTTCTTCCCCTAGACCTGGACCTCCCGAACCGGCGCCTCACGCTGGCGGTGGCCGACACCAACGATATCGTCGGTCTGGATCGGGTACGTTCTGCCATCCCGGAAGGCATCGAGCTGGAAACGCTGTTGGCCGGCGAGTCGGAAATCGACCGGGCCATCGACCAGTATTACGGCCACGAACTGTCCATCGACGGCATCCTGCACGAAATCGAGACCGGCGAGGTCGACTGGAAAAGCCTCGCAGCCGCCGACGACCAGTACAGCCAACCGGTGGTCCGCCTGATCGACTCGATTCTGACCGACGCGGTCAAAAAGGAAGCGTCGGACATCCATTTCGAGCCGGAAGCCAACTTCCTGCGCATCCGCTACCGGATCGACGGCATCCTGCGCCAGATCCGCGCCCTGCACAAATCCTACTGGCCGGCGATGACGGTGCGGATCAAGGTGCTTTCCGGGATGAACATCGCCGAAATGCGCGCTCCCCAGGATGGGCGCATCGGACTTTCGGTCTCCGGCCGGGCAGTGGATTTCCGGGTTGCCTGCCAGCCGACCATCCATGGCGAAAATATCGTCCTGCGCGTCCTCGACCGGCAAAAAGGCATCGTCCCCCTGGACGGACTGGGCCTCGCCGACGAGCATCTGCAGCAATTAAAGCTGATGATCGCCCGGCCGGAAGGGATCATTCTGGTCACCGGCCCCACCGGCAGCGGCAAGACCACGACGCTGTACTCGGTGCTCAACCACATCAACAACGAGGGCATCCACATCATGACCCTCGAGGACCCGGTCGAATACCCCATGGCCCTGGTCCGCCAGACCTCGGTGGCTGACGCCTCCAAACTCGATTTCGCCAACGGCATCCGCTCGATGATGCGCCAGGACCCGGACGTCATCCTGGTGGGCGAGGTCCGCGACGCGGAAACGGCCGAAATGGCCTTCCGCGCCGCCATGACCGGCCACCAGGTCTTCACCACCCTGCATACCAATTCGGCCGTCGGCGCGATACCGCGGCTGCTCGACATCGGAGTCCTGCCCGACATTCTGGCCGGCAACATCATTGGCGTCATCGCCCAGCGCCTGGTAAGGCGTCTTTGCGACCATTGCAAATCGCCCTATAACGCAGAACCCCACGAAATGCGCCTGATCGGCGTCGCCCCCGAAGACTTCAGGCCGGTGCTGTACCGGGCGACCGGCTGCGAGCGCTGCGATTTCCAAGGCTACCGGGGCCGCCTGGCGATCATGGAGCTGCTCCGTATCGATGCAGGGCTAGACGAATTGATCGCCCGCCGCGCCACCATGCACGAAATTCGTTCCCGGGCGCAGCAGCGGGGTTTCACGACCCTCGCCGAAGACGGCCTGCGAAGGGTGCTTGACGGCACGACCTCGTTGGAGGAGTTGGGCCGCGTCGTGGACCTCACCGACCGGATGTAGCGATGCTCTTCGAGTACAAGGCGGTCAGCGCCGAGGGACGGCGGGTCTTCGGAAGAATTGACGCGGTCAATCTGATCGATCTGGAAATGCGCCTCAAGCGCATGGACCTCGACCTGATCACCGGCCAGCCCATCCTCTACCGCAGCCTGTTCGGCGGCGGCCGAATCCCCCGGCGCGAATTGATCAATTTCTGCTTCCACCTCGAACAACTGACCGCGTCTGGCGTCGCCATCCTGGACGGACTCGCCGACCTGCGGGACTCCCTCGAGCACCCGCGCTTTCGGGAAATCGTCGCCGGCGTCATCGAGAGCATCGAAGGGGGACAAACCCTTTCCCAGGCGCTGTCTTCCCACCCCAACGTCTTCAGCCAGGTCTTCGTCAGTCTCATCCGGGCGGGAGAAGCGTCGGGCGACCTGCCGCAAGTGCTCGCCAGCCTCACCGAATCGCTCAAATGGGAAGACGAACTGGCGGCCCACACCAAGAAGCTCATGCTCTATCCCGCCTTCGTCGGGACGGTGGTACTGACCGCGACCACTTTCCTGATGCTTTACCTGGTACCCCAGCTCAAGGTATTCGTGCGTAATATGGGGCAGTCCCTGCCGCCCCAGACCAAGCTCCTCTTTTTCGTTTCCGACACGCTCATCACCTTCTGGCCGCTGCTGATCGCCATCCCGGTCGTCGCCGCACTGGGGCTTCAGGTCGCCGTCCAGTCGAATCCGCTGACCCGAATCTGGTTGGACGGGGTGATTCTTCGCCTCCCCGTCGTGGGCGAGATCCTCAAGAAGATCGCTCTCTCCCGCTTCGCCGGCACCTTCGCGATGCTCTACGCTTCGGGCATCCCGGTGCTCGAATCGATCCGCAGTACGCAGGACGTGGTCGGCAATCGGATCGTCA
The DNA here is from genome assembly GCA_035345935.1 of Rhodocyclaceae bacterium. Taxonomy (GTDB): domain Bacteria; phylum Pseudomonadota; class Gammaproteobacteria; order Burkholderiales; family Rhodocyclaceae; genus SSSZ01. The sequence goes on from DAORDK010000046.1 coordinate 9,917, forward strand.
GGCAGGCGCTGGAGAAAGTCGAAGTGGCGATTCGGGAAGGCAAGAACGTGACCCAGGCGTTTCGCGATGTCGGGCTCTTTCCTCCGCTCATCATCCGCATGCTGCGGGTCGGAGAAAACACCGGCAGCCTGGACCGAGCCCTGCGCAACGTCAGCTACTTCTACAATCGGGACGTCCGGGAATCCGTCGAGCGATCCCAGGCCCTCATCGAGCCGATGCTTACCCTGCTGCTCGGCGCCCTCCTGGGCTGGATCATGTTGTCGGTCATCGGGCCCATCTACGACGTCATCAGCAGGCTCAAGACGTGAGCGGCAAGCGCATCCTTTATCTGAACGGCCACCAGCTCACCGCCTACGCCTGGGCGCCGGCGGGCCTGGTCCTGGAAGGAGAATTCGACGCCAGTCCGGACGGCTTGGCGGCCTTTGCCGCTTATCTCCAGACCGCTGGCGCCGTCCCCTGTTACCTGCTCTGCAACGTCGCCGAGGAAGCCCACCAGATCGAGACGATTCCCTTTCTGCGGGGGGGCGATCGCCAGACGCTGCTGGCCCGCCGCTGCGGCCAGGCATTTTTCGGCACGCCGCTCACAGCCGTGCGCTCTTTGGGCTACGAGAAGGATAGGCGACGCAACGAAAGAGTCCTCTTGGCCGCCCTCACCGCTCCCGCCCAGATCCAACCCTGGCTCAATGCCGTAGCCACTGCAGCAGCGCCCCTGGCGGGAATCTACACGGTGTCCCAACTCGGCGGCACCTTGCTGCGCGCCCTGGTCAAACCGCCGGCCCGCTGCCTCCTCATCACGCTGCAGGATCAAGGGATACGGGAGAGCTACCTGGTCGACGGCATCCCGGTATTTTCCCGCATCGCCCCCTCCTACGATGCCAGCGAGGCCGGGCTCGCGGCGACCTTGGCGGCCGAAGCGCCGAAACTCCAGCAATATCTGATCGCCCAGCGCCTGATCAGTCGCAACGAGGTCTTGCCCGTTTGCATCGTCGCTCCCGGCGCTGCGGTCCGGGCCATCTCCGTGGCGTGCCGAGGCACCGCCACCCTGCAATACGAGGTCGTCGATTGCGCCACCGCCGCTCAACGCATCGGCCTCAAGACCGTCCCCAACAACGGCCAGGGCGAAGTCCTCTTCGCCTTTCTCCTGGGCAAGGCGCCGCCCCGGGAACAGTTCGCCCCCGCCGAATCCCGGCGCGACTTCGGCATCTATCGCCTCAAACAAGGGCTCATTGCTGCTGGAGCGCTCGCCGTCATGGCGGCGGTTCTATTTGCCGGCAAGCAACTCGCGGAGACCTATTCCGATCGGGGCGACATCGCCGATCTCGCGCGTCTGGAGCTCGATCAGCGGCAACGGTATCAACAAATCACCGCCACCTTCCCCCAGTTGGGACTTGATAATGACGCCCTCCGGGCGGCCGCCGACCGGTACCGGGTGCTGCAGCGCCTTCCTGCTGGGCCGGGAGGGTTTTACCAGACTCTGGGATCGGCGATGGACGTTTCACCGGCCATCGAACTCGATGCGCTCGAATGGAGCCTGGGCTTGCCCAAGGCCGCCGCGTCAGGGACGCCGTCCTCGCCCCCCGGCCCTGGGTCCTTGCCCCCCTCAGCAGGCGAGTCCCTCGTCGTCCGCGGCAGGGTGTCCCTGGGACGCGAGAGCGACGCGCGAAGCATTCTGGCTGCCTTCGATGCCTTCGTGTCGACCCTGCGGGCTTTGCCGGGCCTCCAGGTGTCGATACGCCAACAGCCCTTCGATCTCGATTCCGGACGCAGCCTGCGCGGCGGATCCCGCGAGGAAGAGGGCGCCAAGCCCAAGTCCTTCGTCATCGTCCTGCTGCGAGGTCCCCAGCCATGATCTTCACCCTGGCCGACCTGAAAAAACTGCGCTGGCATCTGGCGGCGTTCTTCGTCCTTCTGCTCGTCGCCGTGCTCATCGCGACCCAAAGCCTGGCGCTGCGCGAACGGGCTCACCGCGAACGGGAGTCGGCAGAGCGGAGTTCCCGGCAAATCGAAGAACGGCTGCGCCTGGTGCGCACCGAAGAACTGGAGATCAAGGAAAAATCCGCCGTGCTCGTCGCCATGCGCAATTCGGGAATGATTGGGGACGAGCGGCGCCTGGATTGGACCGAATTGCTCCGGACAAGCCAGGAACGCCTGGGAATTCCCGAGGCGTCCTACGAAATCGGTCCCCAAACCCTGCTCGACGGCCCAGGCTCCACGGGAGTGCGCTATTTTGCGAGCCCGATGAAATTGCGGCTAAGACTTCTTCACGAAGAAGACCTGCTGCGTTACCTGGACGCCCTCCGGGCAGGTGCTTCGGCGTTGATCGTCGTGCGCAGTTGTACGCTTTCGCGGCCGTCGCAGGGCAGCGCGAGTCTCGCCGAGGCCGTCTGCGACCTGGAATGGATTACGGCGCAAATCGCCCGGCCGGCCAACGAGGAACGTCGATGATCCGCTTGCTTCGCCCCCTCTTCCTCGCAGCAATCGCCGCAACCGCGTCTCTTCCCGAGGCCCACGCCCTCGGGCGGCTCTTTTTCACTCCCCAGCAACGGGCCGAACTCGACCGGCAGCGTATCAAAGGCGGCCGGCCCGGCGCCGAGAGCGGCGCCCCCATGACCCTCAATGGCAGAGTCGTGCGCAGTAGCGGCCGGCACACCACCTGGATCAACGGTGTTCCCCTCAACGACGGCGAATCGGGAACCTTGCCCGGCCTCCCCCTGCGGCCGGGAGAGACGCTGTCGGCTGACGGGCAGGAACGCACCGATGGGCTGAATGGCGGCCGGATCATCATCCGCTCCTCGACGCCGGGTCGCTGACCCGAGATGGTCAGCGCGCCGCCAGGGGTACAGAAGGGGGTGGCCTTGCTGCTGGCCACCCTTGTACTCCTGATCGCCACCACCGCTGCCTTCTTGTACTCGTGGAATTCGGCGCGGGGACGAGCCGCCTACGATCTGGCCACCGAAACGGCTTTGCGCGAAGCCAAGGAGGCGCTCATCGCCTACGCGGTTTCTGTGAACCTGAGCGGAAGTGGTCGCCTCGGCGATCTGCCGTGCCCCGACCTCGACAACGATGGCAAGAAGGAAACCTCTTGCGGTAACGCTTCCGGAACCACCGGTCAGGCCGCCCGCTTGGGAAGATTGCCCTGGAAGGACCTGGGAATCGCCGATCTGCGCGATGGGAGCGGCGAACGTCTCTGGTATGCCGTGTCGAGCAATTTCAAGGAAAACTTCCGTTCCGAACCGCTCAACAGCGACACCACCGGGACAATCCGGGTAGTCGACGCGACAGGAAAAGTACTCTCCAACGTCGTCGCAATCGTCATTGCCCCCGGCGAGCCGCTACAGCGTCAAGGCAGCGCTACGGTCCAGGAGCGCAGCGGCACCAATCAGAACGATCCGACTCAGTACCTGGACGTCGCCAACGGAGAGGATAACGCCGACTTCGCTGACGGAAGCTCGACCAACGGCTTCATCGCCGGCCCCGTCCGCGACGCAGCCGGTCGTGTGATCGCCAACGACCGCATCCTGGCGATCACCTACGAGGACATCATGCCGATCATCGAAAAGCGCGTCGCCTCCGAAGTCCTCAACTGTCTGAGCAATTATGCGGCTTACAACGTCGCTCCCGAAAACAACGCGGGGCATTTCCCCTGGGCAGCGAGCCTCTCGACCTCAGCCGCCGGCAGTTACGACGACACGGCCGGGGTCCGTTTCGGCAGGTTTCCCGACCGGATGTGCGCGACCGGTGGCGAGGGTGCCGGCGATATCCTCTGCGATCCTGTGGTAGGCACCAATCCAGCCATGCTCCAGTCCTGGGGAGCCGTTTCCGGCTGTTCCGTCACCAATAGCTGGTTCACTCACCACTGGCGCGAGCAGGTTTTCTACGCCATCGCCGATGGTTACAAGCCCGGAACGTCCAGTCCCTCTTGTGGCACTTGCCTAACGGTGGATACCAAGACTTCCCTCCGCGCAGTGGTCATCGTCGCCCGCAAGGCACTCCCCGGACAGGACAGAACAAGTGGAAAAGCCAACGCAGCCAATTATCTGGAGGGCCAGAACGCGACCCCATACGATGATATCTTTAGCGCTGGCGGAAACGCCTTTCTGTTCAACGATCTGGTGCTCTACCGATGAACTCTCCCGGCCCCCGCATTGCCTATGGGCGCGGCTTTAGCCTCATCGAACTGGCCGTAGTCTTGGTCATCGTCACCCTCCTCGCCGGCGGCCTCCTGGTGTCGCTCTCGGCTCAGCGGGAAGAGGCCGCCCGTCAGGAAACCCAGCGCCGCCTTCAGGACGCCCGCGATGCCCTCCTCGGGTTCGCGGCGGCGAACGGGCGACTCCCCTGCCCTGCGGCACCGAATGCCACAGGGATCGAGGCTCCGGCCGCTGGCGGCACCTGCACGGCTCCCTGGAATGGGTACTTGCCGGCAGTGACGCTTGGGCTCGGCCCCACTGACCGCAACGGTTACATGGTCGACGCCTGGGAGAATCCCATTCGCTATGCCGTGACCACCGTTCTGGACGGTGGCAGCTCTTGCGCCACCGCTTGTTTCACCACCTCCAATGGAGTCAAGACGGCATGGAATAGCGGCTCTACCCTCGCCGCGGACTTGAGCGTCTGCACGAGCGCTAACGGCATCTCAGGCACCACCTGCGCCTCTGGGTTCAAGCTGACGGGAGACGCTGTCGCGGTGATCTTTTCCCTCGGCAGCAACGGAGGAACGACCACTGCCGGGCTCGATGAAGCCGCGAATACAAACAACGACCGGGCCTTCGTCTACCACACCGTCACCACCGGTGGGGCCAATCCCTTCGACGATCAGGTCATCTGGCTTTCGCCCAATATCCTCTACAATCGGCTGATCGCCGCCGGCCGCTTGCCTTGACGCGCAGTGCAGAAGTGCAGTTCGCCCGCCGACGGACCCGCTTGACCCCACCCCACGCGACTGCCACACTCCGCCATGCAGGCGTTCTGGCCGCCACGCCCCCATGAAGGACACGAGATCCCTTTTCAGTCTGAGTGATTCGGGTATGGATCCCGGCGACGATGCCGAGACCCGTCTGAAGAAATCGCTCCTCATCTTCGCCACCGGGCTCGTGAGCCTGGGGGCGATCGTCTGGCTGTTCCTCTATTGGCAGTTGGGGCCACAGTTTTCTGCCACGCCGGCGATCGTTTTCCAGCTTCTGCTGGTCGGCAATCTCTTGCTGTACTTCCGGACCCGGAATTTCGACTTCTTCCGCCACACCCAACTGGCGCTTTTCCTCTTCGTTCCCTTTGTCGTGCAGTGGAGCATCGGGAATTTCATCACCGCCAGCGGAGTGAGTCTGTGGGGCCTGCTGGCGCCGATCGGCGCGGTGCTGATCCTGGGACCGCGAGAGTCCCTGTCCTGGTTTGCCGCCTATCTGTTCCTCACCGCGCTTTCCGGGTTCATCGACTATTTCATGGCCGACTTCATTGCCCTGCCGCCGGCGCCGTCGCCCCAGATTTCCTCGCGCACCAGCGTCTTCTTCTTTGCCCTCAATTTCGCTGCCATTTCGACCATCGCCTACCTCCTGCTGCGCTACGCGACTGTCGAAAAGGAAAGAGCGCAGGAGGAACTGGAAACCGCCCACAGCCTGCTCAAGGACGAGCAAGAGCGCTCGGAACGCCTGCTGCTCAACATTCTTCCGGCCCCCATCGCCGAGCGTCTCAAGCACGACAAGCAAACCATCGCCGACGGCTTTGCCGACGTGACGGTGATGTTTGCCGACATCGTCAATTTCACCCGGGTTGCCGAAGGCCTCTCCCCCCAACAGGTCTTCGCCATGCTCAATCGGATTTTTTCGTCCTTTGACGAACTGGCCGAGCGATTCGGCATGGAAAAGATCAAGACCATAGGCGATGCCTACATGGTGGCCGGCGGACTCAACAGCGGCCCCGAGAATTACTCGGTGGCGATGGCCGAGATGGCCTTGGCGATGCGCGACCTCTTGCAAAGGGATGACGGCGTCAATCACCTGCACCTGGAAATCCGCATCGGGATCGGGACGGGACCGGTGGTGGCCGGCGTCGTCGGCAAGAAGAAATTCATCTATGACCTGTGGGGCGACACGGTCAATCTGGCGAGTCGCATCACCAGCGAGGGCGTGCCCGGAATGATCCAGGTCGACAACACGACCTGGAAGCGCCTGCGCGACCATTTCGAATTCCACGACCCCCAGACTCTCTATCTCAAGGGCAAGGGCGATACGGAGGTCCATCGCCTGATCGGTCCCCGCTCGCGGGAACCGTCAGCGGCGGAACCCAGTTCGCTTACGGCCGGGCTGACAGGCTGAAGCACACCCGGCCCGGCGAGTTCTCGTCGAGGGCCAACTGGTACCCCAACTCTTCTGCCTGGCGAGCGGCATGATACAAGCCGATCCCCAGGCCGTCCTCGGAAGGAACCGGTTCCCGGAGAAGACGTAACGCCAGGGCTTCGGGCAATGGCGATCCGGAATCGCAGATGCGGAGGGTCCAGCCGCGGTTCCCGGGCCCAAGTTCGGCCACGATTTCCAGACCATCCTCGCGCCTTCCCTTGGCCAGGGCGTTCTGCAGGAGGTTTTCGGCCACGCTGTCGAACAGGCCCTTGGGAACCAGGGCACCCTCATGCCAATAGCCGTTGATCCAGGTCACCGGGGTACCTGAATATCGCTGCCGCAAGCCATCCCACCAGACTCGGGCGTCCACCAGGTCGTCGGCCAGGCGCGGAGGGCGCTGCAATTTTTCCAGGGTCGCCTTGAGACGGTCGGCAATCTGGGGCAACTGACGCCCCAGAAGATCGGCCACTGCGGTAGGTTCCCCCGGCTGGGTGGCGGCGTAGCACAGGGTATGCAGGGATTGAAGGAGATTCTTGACGTCGTGGGTCACGCGGGCGCCGGTTTCATAGACCGCCTGCTGATAGGCGACTCGATTGAGTTCCCGGGTCTGACGCTTGACCAGATAGAACTCCGCCGCCAGACGCAAAAGCCAATCCACATGCCAACCGACGGCGGGCGGAAGCGGCTGGCGGAAGTAGAGCGTGAGCTTCAGGGCGTGACCCCGGGCGAATTCGTGGAAATAAGCCGAGCTGATGCCGACGTCCCCAGTCATCCCCTCGGCGTTCCACCGCGCACCGCAAACCCAGGGCAACTGGAGCAGGCGAGCCATGACCGCATGCAGGAATTGCTCCGGGTCCGACTGCTTTTCGCTTTCTTCCTGGATATGGACCAGCCATTGCTCCAGGGGCATGCCGATCGAAAGGACGTAGCGGGCAAAGGCCGATCCGATCCCCGAAAACCCCGCCCGGGGGTTCCAGACCCAGGCCAGAATCAGCAAGGCGCCGGCGAGGGAGAGCGAGGCCTGGAAAACGGCCTCAAGGTAACTGACCCGACCCACGAGCATGTAGGCCATGCTGCCCAGAACGAAGACCGAGAGCAGGAGAAACACCAGGACGCCGTAGAGGAAATCGAAGGCGTCCCCCGCCCGGCGCCGGGCCGGACGCGCCGGGAAAAAGGGTACAACGAGTAACAGCAGCGGATAAAGGCGGCCCAGCGTGTCCCGTGAGAGCGGTTCCAGGCTCAGTGCTCCCGGGGCGATATCCGGGACGATGCCCAGGATCGCCAGGCCGAGGAGGAAGCCAAACGTGTAAAGAAATCCGACACGTTCGAGTCGCTTCCCGGTCCACAGGACGCGCCCGCCGATCACCGCTGCGAGGGCGCCACACCAGATCAGCAGCAGCCAAGGCGAGAGAAAGACCGTCGTCGCCGCGACCAGGGCCAGGAGCACAGCACCGTAGACCGCTCCTATCCTGCGCTCGCCCGCCACGAAAGGCTGCCAGAGAAGCAGAAGCCCCACGGCCACCGGCCAGAGAAGACGCACCGCCACCTCCTGCGGTCCCCAAAATGCGATCACGTGCAGGATCAGAAGATGGGCAGCGAGCAATACATTGGGGTTGCGGGACAACCAGGCGACCACCGGCGTCAAGAAATATCCGTTCATCTTCTGACTCATATGTCAGGATTTCGACACTTTGACGCGTCGCTGGGGCATTGTGATCGGGCTTAGCACCGTGGAAAACGGGCACATATATTGCTCATATCCGGGACCATTCTCCGGAGAGAGCATGCCATGAAAAGCAAACAAGCGGGTTTCACCCTGGTCGAAATCGCCATCGTTCTGGTCATTATCGGCCTTCTGCTGGGGGGAGTCCTGAAGGGCCAGGAATTGATCAACAGCGCCAAGGTCAAGAATTTCGCCACGGACTTCCGCAACATCCCCCTTCTGGTTTACGGCTACCAGGACAAATTCCGTGCCCTGCCCGGGGACGACCCGGCGGCGTCCACCCACGTGGCCGGCGCCACCAACGCGACCACCCCCGCTACCTGCGGCGGCGGATCCAGCGTGTGCACCGGCAATGGCAAGCTGGACGGGTTTTGGGATACTTCGACGGCCACCGACGAAACCTTCGTCTTCTGGCAACAGGTACGCCTGGCCAATCTCGCGTCCGGACCCACCGATCTGACCGGCGCCACCCGCGACACCTTCTTCCCCAAGAATGCCGAGGGCGGCATCATCGGCATCGAATGGGGCGGCGAACATTACGTCAAGGATGCGGGAACTTCAGCAACCACCTATCTGCCCGGCAGCTACGTCATCTGCTCCCGGGGTATCCTCGGCAAGTACGTGAAGCAGCTCGACATCACCATGGATGACGGCAATACCCAGACCGGCGCCATGCGGGCCGTGACGGACGGGCATACCCGCGGGAATGCGGCCGTCGCGACGACCAGCATCGACGACGCGACGACATACACGGTCTGCATGGGCATTTAAGGCGGCGGGATGACCGGCTGCGGGCGCAGCCGGTCAGTCAATCCGGTCTTGGCCCCGAGGACGTCTCCCTGGCGCCCAGGACCGGGCTCCCTGCTCAGCGCCTGAGCAAGCGTTGCTCACCGACGTCGATCGCCTCCGGAATTCCCAGGAGGACGACCACATCGCCTTCTTCCAGGCGGGTCTCCGGATCGGGCTCCACCCCCTGGATTCCGCGCCGACGAATGGCGCTGACTTCGCAGCCCACGCTGCCCAGGCCAAGGTCCGCAAGACGCATGCCGATGGCCGCAGCGCCCTTGGCCAACCAGACCGAATGGAGCCGCGGCTGGCCGGCGTCATCCTCGTCGCGATCCGAAAGCCCGCGGAAAAATCCACGCAGGAGCTTGTAGCGTTGGGCCCGCGCCAGGCGGATACGCTTCAGCACCCTGTTGAGAGGAACTCCCACCAGGACCAACGCATGGGATGCCAGCATCAGGCTGGCCTCCAGGGTTTCCGGGACAACTTCAGCGGCGCCGGCCCGGGAAAGGCGATCCATGTCCTTTTCGTCGGTGGTGCGCACCACCACGGGCAACTCGGGCCGCAGTTCGTGGACGTGATGGAGAATGCGCTCGGCTGCCGAGGTATCGGCCACGGCGACGATGACCACGCTTGCGCGCATCAAGCCCGCTGCGGAGAGACTCTCGCGGCGCGTCGCGTCGCCGAAGACGACATTCTCCCCCGCCGCCGACGCTTCCCTCACCCGATCCGGATCGAGGTCGAGGGCCACATAACCCACGCCTTCCTGTACGAGAAACCGGGCCAGGTACTGACCGTTGCGGCCAAATCCGCAGAGGATGGCGTGCTTTTCCGTGGTCATCGTCTGCGCCGCGATGCGCGTCAATTGCATCGAGCGCATGAGCCATTCGTTGGCCACGAAGCGCATGACCAGTTTTTCGCTGTACTGAACGATAAACGGCGCGACCAGCATGGTGACGACCAAGGCGGTCAGGATGACTTGCTCGACCAGTTTGGGCATCCCCCCCACTTCGCCCAGGAGCACGAAACCGAATTCGCCGCCGGCCGCCAGCCAGAGCCCCGTCCGGATCGCGTTGCCCTGGGTAGCGCCCAGGCGCCAGGCAAGCAGGCCGGCGACCATCGCCTTGAGGACCAGGATTGCGATCACCACCAGAAGGACGAGCCACCAATTGGCCAACAGGATTTCCATATTGAGTTTGACGCCGATGGTGACGAAGAAAAGCCCCATCAAGACGTCGCGGAAGGGCTTGATGTCCTCTTCCACCTGAACCCGGTATTCGGTCTCGGAAATCAGCATCCCGGCCACGAAGGCCCCCAGAGCGAGGGACAGACCCGCGATTTCGGTGATCTGGGCCAGGCCCAGGGTAATGAGTAGAACGTTGAGGACGAAGACTTCGGAAGACTTGGCCCGAGCGACGACGTGAAACCAGCGCCGCATCAGGTGCTGTCCGAAATAGAGAATCAGGGCCAGCACCGCCACCGCCTTGAGCAGTGCCTTTCCCATGAGCATGGCAAGCATCTCCGGGGGTTGCGACAGGGCCGGGAGCAAGACCAGCAAGGGCACCACCGCCAAGTCCTGAAACAGCAACACGCCGATGATGTCGCGCCCATGGGGAGAATCGAGCGCCAATCGCTCGGCGAGGAGCTTGCTCAGAACCGCCGTGGAGGACATGGCCAAAACCCCCCCCAGGGCGATCCCAAGATGCCAGGAGTAGCCCAGGAGCAATACGCTGCCAGCGACGATGGCCATGGTCACCGAGACCTGCAGGAGTCCCAGACCGAAGACGATGCGCTTCATCGCGTAGAGCTTGGGCAGCGAAAATTCCAAGCCGATGGAAAACATCATGAAGACGACGCCGAATTCCGCCAGATACTCGGCTCGGGACACGTGCTGGAGCAGGTCGAGGGCATGCGGCCCGATCACGCTCCCCACCAGGAGGTAGGCCAGAATGGGAGGGAGGTTGAGGCGGCGGAAAAGCACCACCGCCCCGACCGAGGCACCGAGCAGGACGAGAACGAGAGAGAGGGTGTTCAAGGTCGCCAGACGAACTCGGGTATACTCCGGCCACCATCATCGCATGAATCGCATGGAACCTCGCGCCGTCCTCCCCAATTTCTCCCCGCAACGGGCTCTGGAACTGGCTCGCCAAACCCTGACCATCGAAGCCGCTGCGGTCGGCGGCCTGGTGGATCGCTTGGATTCCGCCTTTGCCGCAGCCGTCGATCTCATTCTGCATAGCCACGGCCGCCTGATCGTCAGCGGCATGGGGAAATCCGGCCACATCGCCCGAAAGATCGCCGCCACCATGGCCAGCACGGGCACACCGGCCTATTTCGTTCATCCTGCCGAAGCCAGCCATGGGGATCTCGGCATGATTGCCCGCGACGACATCCTGCTTGCGCTCTCGAATTCCGGCGAATCCGACGAACTGGTGCGTATCGTCCCGCTGGTCAAGCGCCAGGGTGCCAAACTGGTCGCCATGACCGGCAATCCACTATCGTCGCTGGCGCGGGAGGCCGACATCCACCTGGATGCGGGAGTCGCCCAGGAAGCCTGCCCCCACAACCTGGCCCCGACAGCCAGTACCACCGCGGCGCTCGCCCTTGGGGATGCCCTGGCAGTGGCGCTCCTCGATGCCCGCGGCTTCGGACCGGACGATTTTGCCCGCTCGCATCCGGGCGGCACCCTGGGTCGCCGCCTGCTCACCCACGTCCGCGACGTCATGCGCGGAATCGACGCCGTACCCGCGGTCTCGCCAGAGATATTGCTCCCCGAGGCTATCCTGGCGATGTCGCGGGGCGGGCTCGGACTGGTGGTCATCACTTCGCCGGAGAGCAGGATTCTTGGCATCTTCACCGACGGCGATCTGCGGCGAGCCTTTGAAAAACGGGTCGATCTGCAACACTCCACCATCGCCAGCGTCATGTCCCCATCGCCCCGCACCATAGGCCCTGACCGATTGGCGGTCGAGGCCGTCGAAATGATGGAGCGCCACCGGGTCAACGGCTTATTGGTTGCCGATTCCGACGGTCGGCTGGTCGGCGCCCTCAACATGCACGATCTGTTCACCGCCCGGGTCATCTGATGGACGCCCGCCAACGCGCTTCCCGAGTTCGGCTGATGGCCTTCGACATCGACGGCGTGATGACCGACGGCGGACTGACCTACACCGACGACGGACGCGAGCAGAAGACTTTCAACGTCATGGACGGCCTGGGACTCAAGCTGCTGCAAAGAGCCGGCATCGAGCTGGCCATCGTGACCGGTCGCCAATCGGGAGTCGTTGCAGCGCGGGCCGCGGACCTCGGAATACGCCATGTCTTCCAGGGCAATGAGGACAAGCGAACGATACTCGCGTCCCTGGCTGCGGATTTAGGGCTGCACTGGCCTGATTTGGGGTACATGGGCGACGACATCATCGATCTGCCGGCCTTGCGCATGGTCGGTTTCGCCGTAGCCCCCGCCAATGCCCATCCCTTGGTCAAAGAGCATGCTCACGCCGTCACCGACGCCCGCGGGGGCCACGGCGCGGTAAGGGAAGTGGCAGAATTCCTGCTGAACGCCCAGGGACGTCTGGAAACCCTGCTTTCCCCCTACCTGGCTGACGCATGAGATCAGGGTCCGGCCAGTTCTATCCCATTGCCCTGCTCGTGCTATTTGCGGCATTGAGCTTCTGGCTGCAGCATGTGATCGATCTGCCCACGAGCCGCCACGACGGGAAGACCCGCCACGACCCCGACTCCTTCGTCGAGAACTTCACCGTCCGCCGGTTCGATGTGGACGGGCTACTGCGTTATCGGCTCGACTCTCCGAAGATGATCCACTACGGTGACGACGACACTTCCCTGATCGAGCGACCTCAGCTGGTCAGAACCCACCCTGGCACCCCGGACATGACCCTGGTCGGAGAGCATGGCTTCGTTGCCGCCGAGGGCGAGACGGTCTTCTTTTGGGATAATGTCGTCGCTACGAAGAATTCCTCCGGCAGTCGGCCTCCCATGATCGCCAATATGCCCGACCTCACGGTGCAACCCGATGCCGGAATCGCCTTCACCGACAGTTCCATCGAAGTCACCCAGGGCCCTTCCTGGACCCGGGGAGTCGGCATGCACCTCGATCAGAACACCGGGGTCCTGGTCATCAAGTCACAAGTCACAGGCCAGTACCTTCGCCCGAAGACCGCACGATGAATCTGCGCCCGCTCCTCCTCTCCGTCTTCCTGGCTGCCATCAGCCTGCAGGCCCTGGCCGAAAAGGCCGACCGCGACAAACCCATACAGCTCGAAGCCCAAAGGGTCACCATCGACGACGGCAACAAGGTCCAGATCCTTGAGGGCGACGTCGTACTCATCAAGGGAACGCTGACGATCCGCTGCGAGAAGATCGTGGTCACGGAAGATGCCTACGGCTTTCAGCGCGGAACGGCCTTCGGCCCCAAGGGAGGCCTGGCCCGATTCCGGCAAAAACGCGAGGGCAAGGACGAGTACGTCGAAGGCGAAGCGGAGCGCATCGAATACGACACGCGCAACGAAATTGCCGAGTTGTTCCATCGCGCGTGGATCAAGAGCGGCGAAGACCAGATCAAGGGCGACTACATCTGGTACGACTCGATCAGCGAAAAGTTCCTCGTCACCGCCGGCGACGCCCGGGATCCCAAGGCCCCTCCGCCACGGGTAAGGGCCGTTCTCCAGCCTCGCCACAAGGAGGAACCCGCTGCCGCGCCCGAGTCCCCGATTCGCCGCAGCGATCGCCTGGAACTCAAGGGAGCTGGCCAGCTGGATCAACTCCCCGAGCACTGAAGCGGTCAAGCGCTTGTGGAACGGGCATCACCGACCGCGAGTCAACCCCTACCCGCCCTTCCCCACGAAGAAAACTCAATACCCCGAGCGCGGGCAACACAGAACGCCCGGGGTCGTCCTCGCCTCACGGGCGCACTCGCCTGACGTTGTGGGCGCGAAAAATCGCGTCGAGGGTTCCATCCTGCTCCAACTCGACCATGGCCTTTTTCAGCGCTTGAGCGAGCTGTTCCCGCTCGCTCTTGACGGCAAGGCCAAACGCCCAGCCTGCGGGGGGCACCCGGCCGTGGAGCGGGGCCAACTCGACGGCAAAGCCCTTCTCCTTCCCCATTGCCGCCTGGGCCTGGCTTCCCAGCGCGAGGACCGCGCCGAGTTTGCCGGCCTTGAGATCGGCAAAGGCCTCCTGGATGTCCATATAGTGACGCACCTCCCGGGGCCGCACACCCCCCGACGGCGACGCGAGAATGTCCGCCCCCAGGGTATCTCCCTCGACTCCGACAATCTCGTTCGCCAAGCCGTCGAGATACCGTAATTCCGGAACGCGCTCAAGGTTGCGGGCAATTTGCAGATTGTCCCGGAAATAGGCCCCGAAGATGGCAACGCGTTCGTTGCGCTGCGCAAATTCCTTCTGCACCGGGACATGCATCATCACATCTGCCGGGCCATGGCCGAGGAGCGACCCTCGCCAGACCATGTTTCGCAGATCGTCGTCGACGTTCTCATCGGCCTTGAACGGACGAAAACTGACCTTGACCCCAAGTTTTTCGCCCAGTTTCGTCGCAATCTCCCTATCGATCCCCCGGGACTCGTCCGAAAATGGAGCGAAATCCTCGTAAACGGCGACCGACATAACGCCGGCGTCGCGCACTCCGTCGAGTTCGACGGCAAACCCGGCACCAGTTAATGACAAGCAAAGGACAATTCCACAAATAATGCGCTTCATCTCGATCTCTCCAAACGGAAACGAACCACCAAGCACCCCGCCTTGCGCGCATCCCTGCCGTAACCTTCGGGGCTTGTATCGCTGCCAATCCGGGACCCTAGGCCTGGAGAGGCCAGTGCCCGGAAACGGTCGTGATTCAAGAACCATTTCATCGTCGGGGACGATCGCCCGGAAAGAATGCGACGCCGCCTGCACTTTCTCCTACGGCAAAACACCCTAGCCGGAACGGGCAAGCTGCCCGAAGTCCCGAGGCGCACTCTGAGCCCTACCTCTTCCTGCGACGGCCGGAGGATGTCACGCTGGATTACCCTGCATCGCCATGCGGAAAAGGTACGATTTCGCTTGCCCTTTTGGCGGCTTTGGCAGCGCAATATTTCGACCCCCGAATCCCCTCAGGAACCGCCATGGGAGCGCAATGAAATAATTTTTGTGCAGCGCACAAAAAGTGGTTGACAAGCTCTTAAACCTACCTATAATGAAACACATGATGCAGTGCAACATCGCCTAGGCGGAAGGCACTGTCAAGGATTCACAGCTTTCCCATTACCACCCTTCAGGAGAAATCACCATGTTCACGACCCCCGAGCAATTTGCCTCTGCCAACAAGTCCACCGTCGACTCGCTGCTGGCCCTGGCCAACACCGCCCTGGCTTCCGCCGAGCGTATCGCCGCCCTCAACCTGAA
>DAORDK010000047.1:0-25136 GCA_035345935.1 Rhodocyclaceae bacterium
CCTGCCTGGAGCGGGATACCAACATCCCGGAACTGGAAGAACTGGTCGGGGAACTCAAGGTGATTGCGGAAATTCTTCGGCGGACCGGGGTTCCCGCCGCCAAGGCGGCCTGAAGGTCGCCAGCTTTTCTCCGATGCAGGCAATGCCGCCACAAGGCGCGAAGACCTGCCGCGCTCTTCGGCTCTCTGCGATCCGTTGCGAAGGGACTGAGTCGCATAGAGCCGGCAGGATGTTCTCCGTATTCTGGGCAGCCACATTCCGGGCGATCGGCTCCCGTTTCCGGGACTGAAGGCGGTGAAGCATACCTTGGCAACACCGGCCGAAATCAGTCGTTCGACGATGGGCCGCGCCCGACGCTGGATAGGATCAGGACAAGAAGCCGGGAAACAAGCTCAACCGAGCAGCTTGCCCTTGAGCAGGTCCATGCCCTGCGCCATGAGATCGCCCCCCTGGGGCAACTGACCATTGGGCGTCAGCATGTCGACCAAACCCGGAAGCAAATCGGCCAACTGCTTGCCCGCCAGGTCTGGACTGACGCCAAGTTGGCTGGCGATGGCCCCGATTGGGCTGCTGCCCATTACCGACTGCAACTGTTCCGCTGAAACCGGCAGGTTAGGACCGTTGGCGATCCAGGAATTGACGATTTCACCCAGCCCGCCATTCTGGAAGGCCTGTGCCAGCCCTGATAATCCGCCAATCTGCGGGTTATTGATCAACTGCATTACGATGTCCTGCAGACCGCCATTTCCGCCGCCGGTACCGGCTGTTGCATTGCCGATGACTTGATCGAGCAGACCCATGGTGCTTTTCCTTTCTTGAAAAATCAATGAACGCTGTGCTTGAGCTCTTCGGGGCGCGGCCGCCAGCGAACCGCGCAGAGACAGTCAATGAGGCTGCGTGGCCGCAAAACCGGCATCGCCACGGCCGTCTCGGAGCATCCAGTTGTTGCCATCATAGACCTTCCGATCGAGATTTCTGAATCGAAGGGACCTCCACGGAAAACCGCTCGATTCACAAGAAAACGCAACGGAATGGGAGGGCCGATTATTGCAGCCTTGCCAGCGTCGGCGCTACCTCCCGGCGCGTTCTAGACAACGGCGATAGCGGTCTTCAACCCGGTTGGCAAACCACTCGGTCGTCAGTTCGCGCGTGATCTTCGGACTCTTGAGCGAAATACGCGGGATGATGGCGCGCGGCAGGGGCTTCCGCTCAATGCGCTCAGCTTCCTCGAATACGCGCTCGTAAAGCGCGCTGCGCGAGAAATCCGTCGTGGTGCCTTGTTCCAGCGCGCGGCGAATCGCTCCCTCGCCCATGCCGAGTCGCTTGTCGAGCACCCGCAGGGCGGTTTCGGTAGTCCCGATACGCTCATCGTCGTGGCGGATCAGGTCGCCATCGAGGTCGAGCGGGATGCCCGATGCGACGCTGACGGCGTTCTGAAATGCCGCGTTGCGACTGGCGTAACGCCCGGCATTGAAGTCGGCGAAACGGTACAGATGTCGCTCGTAGTCGGCGGGGTAATCGAGCAGATGCGCAATGCCAAAATACATGCCGCCGCGTCGACTGAAAACCTCATGACGTATCGATTCCGCAACCGGGTAAGGATACGGACTCTTCGCCGCAAGTTGTTCGGCAAAGGCAATGCTGACCTGCATCGGCCCACCGGTGCGCACGGGATTTAAGCCGGAAAAGAGGCGCTGGCCCAGCGGCAACAGGCCGACGACGTCCTCGAAGATGAGGCTGAGTTCCTTTTCCGTGGTGACGGCATCGAGCCGCTCGGCAAAACTCTTGCCATTGGGCGAGTCAATTTTCAGCGCCAAGCGCACCGCCGGCATGGGGATGCCTATGCGTTCTGCGCGTCGCTCGATTTCTCCCCAAGCGATGCGTGACAGGTTGGGCACCGTCGGATCGGCGCGGAAACCCGATTCCTGCTCGGTGATCGCAATCGCCGCGCACAGGCGTCCCGAATCCGGCGGCAGGTTCAACGCGGAGAAAGCGACCTGGATGTCGGCGGCCCAGGCGCTGCGCTCCGCGATCCCCGCCGGCAACAATCGCGCCACTAGGGCGCGCACCTCCTCCGGGCGCTGCTGCGGCCGCCCAACATCGGTCGCACAGCCGGCCAGCAGCGCGCCAGGAAGCGCCAACCAAAACAGAGAAGGTTTCACGCGGCCAGACAAGTGCCGCGTCGTTCAGGCGTCCGGCTTTCCTGAGCGCAAGCGGCCATAGACAACCAGCAGGATGATCGCCGCAATCACCGAAGCAATGAAGCCGGCACCCTCACCGGCGTGGTACCAGCCGAGAAACTGGCCGATCATTCCGGCCATGAAGGAGCCTGCAATGCCAAGCAAGACGGTGACAATGAAACCCATGTTCTCCTTTCCCGGATGCAGAAGCTTAGCTACGACGCCGATCACAAAACCGAGAACGATGGTCCAGACGATACCCATGGCATGATTCCTTCAGAGGATAGAAATAGCGTTCTTCTCCGGAAAGGAGAAAGCGGCGATTATGAATTGCGCGTGGCGTCGAGGCAATCAGCGCACTGCAAGGGCGCCGGGAGAGATCGTTGGCTGGAATCTCGGCCTTGCATGAGGCGTCGCTTTAGGCGAACGGCCTATCCGATTCAGCGAAGAACCGGAAGGCCGGTCCGCGATGCGTTACCGGTGAGTCGCGCCGGTAACGGTTTCGGAGCGAAGCGGCACTCGACCCGATGACATTCGGAATGCCGGATTGACTCGCAGCTTCGCGCAAGAATCGAACATCTAGCGGCTCCAACGGAGTCGTTCGGGCAATACCAGGAACATCAGGATGATACGCGCAGGGTTTCACCAGGCAGCTGAGCGCGTGTGAATCCGCGCTACTGAAGGGCCTTGAGTGGCCGCGGGCACCAGCCCGTTCCTCCAGTCATGCAGCGCTTCGCCCCCTGCGCAGCGCAGAAGGCGCCTCTGGCGTCGATCTTAGGGGGAATCCCGAAACAGCCGGAGATTGGCCAACCCGGATCGGCACCCGTGCAGCCCCCCCGTTCCGGCCCATCCCTCACCCCAACCTACAGCACATGCATCGCCTTCGCCGCCTGCCGCAGTTCGCCGCGGAAGTCCGGATGAGCGATGCCGATCAAGGCTTCAGCGCGTTGTTTGGCCGTCTTGCCCCGCAGTTGGGCGACGCCGTATTCGGTGACCACATAGCTCACGTCGTTCTTGCCGGTGGTGACGTGGGTGCCGTTGGACAGGGTGGGAACAATGCGCGAAACACTATCATCCTTGGCGGTGGAAGGGAGGACGATGAAGGCCTTGCCGCCTTCGGAGCGATTGGCGGCGCGGACGAAATCAGTCTGCCCGCCGGTGCCCGAATAGGGCAGGAAGCCGTGGGTCTCGGAACCGCACTGACCGACCAGATCCACCTGCATGGTTCCGTTGATGGCGATAAGGTTGTCGTTCTGGCCGGCGAGGTAGGGGTCGTTGGTGAAATCCACCGGATGCATCTCCAAGGCCGGATTGCGGTGCATGAAGCGGTAGAGCTTGCGGTCGCCGAGGGCAAAGCTCGCGAGCATCTTGCCCCGGTGATAGTTCTTGCGCCGGTTGGTAACGACGCCGTTTTCGACCAGGGTCATGATGCCGCTGCCGATCATTTCGGTGTGGATTCCCAGGTCGTGCTTGTCGGTGAGTTGCATGACCACGGCGTCGGGGATGCTGCCGTAGCCGATCTGCAAAGTCGCCCCGTCGGGGATCAGGTCAGCGACAAACTTGCCGATGGACTGCTGCACGGGACCGACCGGAGGCAGCCCGACTTCGAGAACCGGGTCGTCGTTTTCCACCACCGCCGAGACCTGGGAGATGTGCACGTGGCAGTTGCCGTGGGCGAAGGGAACGTTGGGATTGACTTCGAGGACCACGGTTTTCGCCCTGCGGACTGCGGCCATGGTGTAGTCGGCGGCGAGGGACAGGGCGAAGTAACCGTGGTGGTCCATGGGCGAGGCCATGGTGAACACCACGTCGGCCGCCAGCAGGCGCCGATCGAGAAGCATGGGCAGTTCGGAGAAATAGGCCGGAACGTAGTCGATCCAGCCTTCTTGGCCACCACTGCGAGTCGCGGCGCTGAAGAAATAGGAGAGGTGCCGCACGTGCTCGACCGTGCCGGGATCGAAATAATCGAATTTCCGCAGCGGCAGGAGCTGCGCCACCGTCACTCCCACAAACTCCCTCCGTAAGGCGGCCAGAGCCGCGAGGAGGGTTGGCGGTTCGCCAACCCCCGTGGGGACGACGATGGTTTCCCCATTGCCGACCAGGCGCACGGCTTCTTCCGCCAGGCGCCTTTTTTCCTGGTAAGCGTTCAACAGATTCATGGCTCTCCCCTGAAGCGGCTCGGAAGGCCGCCTAGCGGTCCAGTATCGAATTCGCCGCCCGCCCTGTCAAACCGCGCTTCTCAGGCACCCCGTCAGCGGGCCACCCACCAGACCAGAAACGCTACCCAACCGAGCAGCCCCAGGGCGACCCCCGGATGGGCAGAACCGATGTCCAAGCCGGGCGGTCCCCGCTTTCTGCCGGTGACCATGGCCTGAACCAGGCTCTCGCCATGGACGCGGGAACCGACAAAAACGCCCAGCAGATGCACGAGCACCACGGCCAGCAACGCGTGTACGACGAAATCATGGACGCTCTTGAGCCCATGGCCGCCGATTTTGTTGAACGCCAGCCACCCGCTCGTACCAGCCGCCAGCACAAGCGCGAACATGGTCACGATCGCCAAGCCACCGGCCGGATTGTGTCCGAGCGTCGGTTTCGCCTTGCCCTCCCGAAGGGATTTCAGGTAGTTGAAGGCGGCGCCGGGCCCGCGAACGAAGTCGCCAAAGCGTGCAGTGCGACTGCCCACCCGACCCCAAACCAGGCGAAACAAGACCGTGGCGAACACCATCGCTCCTGCGGCGATATGCACCCGCTTGAGCCCATGGCCCTTGGCGGTCAGCCAGGCGATGACGAATCCTGCGGCCATCAATCCATGCCCGAGGCGAACGGGCAGATCCCAGACCAGTATTGACGAAGCAGCGGGTTGCTCCGGCAACGGCACTTGCACTTTATCCATGAACACCTCCTTGACGGCCGAGAGGGTAGCGGCTTCACCTTAAGCCAAGCTTAGGCAAGCCGGGGAAAACGAAGCAATCCATGCACAACTCATCCAGATGGCCTATATTGGCATCTCCCCACCATCGCCCGCCAAGGAGTCCAACATGCGTATTGCCCACTGTGCCGCCGCCCTCATCTTCGCCGGCCTCTTCAGCCTGGCCCAGGCGCTCAGCCTCGCCGACCTGACCCCTGGAGAAGCCAATTCCGGCCTCAAGGAGGCGCTGACCACGGGGGCTGATTTTGCGGTCTCGTCTTTGGGCAAGGAAAACGGATTTCTGGGCAACAACAAGGTCAAGATTCCCCTGCCCGAATCCCTCGAAACCATCGAAAAGGGACTCCGGGCACTGGGTATGGGCAAGCAGGCCGATGAACTCATCGTCACCATGAATCATGCCGCGGAGAAGGCCGTTGCCCAGGCCAAGCCCATCCTGGTGGACGCCATCAAGCACATGACTGTCCAGGACGCCAAGGGCATTCTCACCGGTGGCGAAGACTCGGTCACCCAGTTTTTCCGCAAATCGACGTCGGAGAAGCTCGCCGCGCAATTCCTGCCCATCGTCAAGGACGCAACGAAGAAGGTCAATCTGGCCAAGAAATACAACAAGTTCGCCAAGAAGGGCGTCAGCCTGGGCCTGATCGACAAGAAAGATGCCGATCTGGACGCCTACGTCACCGACAAGGCCATGGACGGCCTCTTCTTGATGATTGCTGAAAAGGAAAAGAGCATTCGCGCCAATCCGGTAGGCGCCGGCAGCGACATGCTGAAGAAGGTTTTCAGCTCCCTCAACTAAGGAGGCCTCAAGGCCGGGGAGACAATGGCCGTTAATGGTGACAGGATATGCCCCATGAAACTTGACCGCCTCCCCTCCTTGACCCGCAGCCTGACGCCGGATTCTGCCGCCAAAACGCGGCTGCTGGAGGCCGATGCTCTCCGTCAGGTTGGCCAGGCGGAGTCCGCCGACCCCGACCGGGAGCGCTCTCTGCAGCAGGAACTTGAGGCCGCCAAGTCCCGTGTTCCAGAGGCCGATGCCCCTGAACCGACCCTCGTGGAAGCCCGGGACGTCGCCGAGCGTCTGCTCCATCTGGGCGGATTGGCCAGTACCCTGTTGAAGCCGGGCCTCGCCAAGTCTTCGGTCGACACCGAGGCCTGAGGTAGAATCCCTCCCTCACCATTCCAGCGCCCCGGCCCCCCGGGGCGTTCCGCTTTCATGTCCGGCCTCAATCCCCAGCAGCGCGAAGCGATCCGCCATCTCGACGGTCCTCTTCTGGTCCTCGCCGGAGCGGGTTCCGGCAAGACTCGCGTCATCACCCAGAAGATCGCCTACCTGATCCAGGACTGCGGGTTCCGCCCGGGGGCGGTGGCAGCCATCACCTTCACCAACAAGGCAGCGCGCGAGATGCAGGAGCGGGTGGCCAAGATCCTCGGCAGCCAGACGGCGGGGGAAGTGCAGATTTCCACATTCCATTCCCTCGGAGTCCGTTTTCTGCGAGAGGAGGCGAAGGCCCTCGGTTACAAACCTCGATTCTCCATCTTCGATTCCGCCGATTGCGCCGGCATCATTGGCGACCTGGCGAAGACGATAGACAAAGGCAGCCTGCGCCGGCTGCAGTCCCTGATCTCCCACTGGAAAAATACCGGGGTCGCTCCCGAGGCGGCGCTGCATCAGGCGACGAACGAAACCGAGACGCTGGCCGCCCGCACCTACCTGTCGTACGAAGCGACGCTCAAAGCCTATCAGGCGGTCGATTTCGACGACCTCATCCGCCTGCCCGTCACCCTGCTGGAAGCCCATCCGGATATCCGCGAGAAGTGGCAAAACCGTCTGCGCTACCTGCTGGTCGATGAATACCAGGATACCAATGCCTGCCAGTACAAGGTATTGAAACTGCTCACCGGGGTACGCGCCCAATTCACCGCGGTGGGAGACGACGACCAGGCGATCTATGCCTGGCGCGGCGCCGACATCGCCAATCTGAAGCGCCTTCCGGAGGAATTCCCGGCGCTGCGCATCATCAAGCTGGAACAGAACTACCGCTCGACGGTACGCATCCTGAAAGCGGCCAATGCGGTCATCGCCCACAACGAAAAGCTGTTCGAGAAGACCCTCTGGTCGGAACTGGGCCACGGCGAGCCGATCTCGGTTACCGCCTGCCGCGACAACGAAGCGGAGGCCGAAGCGGTGGTGATGAAGCTCCAGGCCCACCGCTTCGAGAACCGCGGCCGCTTCCGCGACTACGCCATCCTCTACCGCTCCAACCATCAGGCGAGAGTCCTTGAACAGGCCCTGCGCAATGCCAAGATTCCCTACCTCCTCTCCGGCGGCCAATCGTTTTTCGACAAGACCGAGATCAAGGACCTGACCAGCTACCTGCGCCTCTTCGCCAACGAGGACGACGATCCCGCCTTCATTCGCGCCGCCACGACCCCCAAGCGCGGCATCGGTGCAACCACCCTTCAGGCCTTGGGCCAGTACGCCGGCGAGCGCCACGTTTCCCTCTTCGCCGCCGCCGTCCAGGAGGGCTTCGCCCAACGGATCCAGGGCAGGCAGTTGGAGTCCTTGCTGACGTTCTGCCAGTTCATTTCCCGCTTCCAGCATCGGGCCGCCCGCGAGCCGGCCCAGAACGTGGTGCCCGATCTCATCAAGGCCATCGATTACGAAGCCCACCTGCATGACCACGAAGATGAGCGCACCGCGCAAAACCGCTGGGGCAACGTCCTGGAATTCGCCGACTGGCTCACCAAGAAGGGCGAAGAGGAAGGCAAGACCCTCCTCGACCTCACCCAGAGCATTGCCCTCATCAACATGCTGGACAAACAGGAATCCGATGTGGATGCCGTCCAGCTCTCCACCTTGCACGCCGCCAAAGGTCTCGAGTATCCCCACGTGTTCCTGACCGGGGTCGAGGAAGGCATCCTGCCCCACCGGGAATCAGTCGATAGCGGCAAGGTCGACGAGGAGAGGCGCCTGATGTACGTGGGCATCACCCGCGCCCAACGCTCGCTCCATGTCTCCTACTGCGAACGCCGCAAACAGGCCCGCGAGCTGATTCCCTGCGAGCCGTCGCGATTCATTGCCGAAATGGGCAAGGAAGACATCCGCTTCTTGGGGGGCAAGGCAGCGACCGAGCCGGACAAAGCCACCGGCAGTGCCCGGCTGGCGGCGATGAAGGCCCTGTTAGCGGGCAAAACACCGTAACCTGGCGGTCACCTGGCGTTACACAGGCTTACCTTTCTCTTGACTACCGGCCGCCGGAGGCCGGCGTTATTCGGCCCAAGGCAGCGCAATCCTGCAACGCCGAATCGACTTAACGCTCAACTCAGGAGAAATCAAATGACCAAACAACTGATCGCCCTCGCCATCGCCGCCGCTTTCGGCATCGCCCACGCCGCCGACGTCAAGCCGGCTACGGAAACCAAGCCCGCCGCAGCCCCGGTTGCCGCCGCCCAGAAGGCCGAAGCGCCCAAGGTCGAGACCAAGGCCCCCGAAGCCAAGAAGGAGGCCGCTGCAGCGACCGAGGTCAAGAAGAACGAAACTGCCGGCGCCAAACCCCACAAGCACACCCGCCACAAGGGCAAGAAAGTCGAGTCCGCTCCCCAGGCCAAGGCCGAATCCATTACTCCGGTGAAACTCGCCGAAGCCAAGCCGGCGGAAACCAAGCCCGTCGAGGTGAAGAAGGCCGAGCCGGCCAAGACCGAAGCGGTCAAGGC
This sequence comes from Rhodocyclaceae bacterium, assembly GCA_035345935.1. Lineage (GTDB taxonomy): Bacteria > Pseudomonadota > Gammaproteobacteria > Burkholderiales > Rhodocyclaceae > SSSZ01. The sequence continues at coordinate 8,827 of DAORDK010000047.1, forward strand.
TGCCGAACCGGTCAAGAAGTAAGGTCCTCCCCCGCACCCGCGCCGACCGTCCAAAAGTCGGCATGGGCAGGGCGCCCCCCATGGGGCGCCCTTTTTGCATTGTGGTGCGACTGTAGGTTTGCCGCCTTTTCTAGCCGGTCCACGAAAACGGGAGGCCGCAGCCTCCCGATGGCGATCGATTGAACGCCTTACTTCGCAAGGCCCACCAGGTGGTCGACGGCAGCCTTGACTTCGGCGTCGGACAGGTCGGCGGCACCTCCCCGGGGCGGCATCGCATTCTTGCCGTTCAAAGCGCTCTTGTAGAGGGCCTCTTTGCCCTGGGCGATGCGGGGACCCCAGGCGCCCTTGTCGCCAGCCTTGGGCGAGTTGGCGGCACCGGAATTGTGGCAAGCGCCGCAAATGGTGTTGTACACCGTCGGTCCATCCTTGGGAGCGCCCCCCGTCGCCGCAGCGGCCTTTTGCATTTCGAACTTGGCGACCGGCTGAATGCGGATATCGGCTGCGTCCGCACCGCCGGAGGAGGCAGCCGACTTGTCGCTCTTGAGCGAAAGAGGGACGATCAGTGCAATCCCGACCACGGCAGCGACGATGGTCGCAACCATGATGGACTTGGATGAGTGGGGTTCGGCCATGATTCTTGTCCTTGGGAGGGGGGTCAGTAAGGCCTGCAATTATAAAGGCTTGCCGGCGTTTCCGCATCGGGCGACGGCGGCGAAGGGGACCCGGTGCCCTCAGAGCGCCGTCTGCGCCACGATCCAGTAGCGCAGAAACTTTCCGGCCGCCATGAACGCGCAGCAGGGCAGCCAATGCAAACGCATCCACCCCGCTGCGACACAAAAAGCATCGCCGACGATAGGCAGCCAGGCCAACAGGAGAACTGAACTTCCCCAGCGTTCGACCTGTTTTCCCTGGGGCAGAGACGCGAGGCGCTGCCAGCGGGGTAAGAAACGACCACAGGCCCAGGAGGTCATCCCGCCAGCCGTATTGCCCACGGTAGACAAGGCCAGGGCCGGCCCCAGCAGATCCGGATGAAGCTTGAGAAACCCCCAGAGCAGGGCCTCGGAACCGCCGGGCAGGAGGGTGGCCGAGAGAAAACTGCCGAGCAACAGCCCACCGAGTCCCCATTCTGCCGTGACGTTTAGCCACTCCACCCTTAGAATCCCCTCTTCGTCATGAGTACCGAAACGCGAACGGGGAAACCTCGAGCCAGCGTTTCTCCCTTCACTTCGCCAAATGCACCCGGATTATCTCGAAAAAGTCCTGAACGCTCAGGTCTACGATGTCGCCATCGAAACGCCCCTGGAATTGGCCGGCAACCTGTCGAGCCGGGTCGGCAACCGCATCCTTTTGAAGCGCGAGGACATGCAGCCGGTCTTCTCCTTCAAGCTGCGGGGCGCCTACAACAAGATCGCCGGTCTCTCGCCGGAGAAATTGAAACGGGGCGTGATCTGCGCCTCCGCGGGCAATCATGCCCAAGGCGTCGCCCTCTCGGCTGCCAAGATCGGCTGCCGGGCGGTGATCGTCATGCCGATCACCACGCCGGGGATCAAGGTCGAGGCGGTACGCCGCCGGGGCGGCGAGGTGGTGCTGCACGGCGAATCCTACGACGAGGCTTACGCCCACGCCCTGGAACTGGAGAAGACCGAGAAGCTCACCTTCGTCCATCCCTTCGACGACCCCGAAGTGATCGCCGGTCAAGGCACGATAGGCATGGAAATCCTGCGCCAGCACGGGAAGCCCATCCATGCGGTATTCTGCGCCATCGGTGGCGGCGGCCTCATTGCCGGAGTGGGCGCTTACATCAAGCGCCTGCGCCCGGACGTCAAGATCATCGGTGTCGAGACTTTCGACGCCGATGCCATGGCCCGCTCGCTGGCCAAAGGCCATCGCGTACGGCTGGACCAGGTCGGCCTCTTCGCCGACGGGACCGCAGTCAAATTCGTCGGAGAAGAAACCTTCCGCGTCTGCAAGGAGGTGGTCGACGAAGTCATCCTGGTCGACACCGATGCCATCTGCGCCGCCATCAAGGACGTGTTCGAGGACACCCGCTCGATCCTGGAGCCTTCCGGGGCGCTGGCCATCGCCGGCGCCAAGGCCTATGCGGCCCAGCACAAGCTGAAGGACAAGACTCTGGTGGCGGTGGCCTCCGGTGCGAATACCAACTTCGACCGGCTGCGCTTCGTTGCCGAGCGTGCGGAAATTGGCGAGCAGCGGGAAGCGGTCCTCGCCGTCACCCTCCCCGAGAAACCCGGCGCCTACAAGAAATTCGTCGCCCTTATCGGCAAGCGCAGCATTACCGAATTCAATTACCGCTACCACCAGGCCAGCGAGGCCCATGTCTTTGTCGGCATTTCCGTCGGCAATCGGGCGGAATCGACCAAGCTCGTCGAACAGCTGCAGAAGCATGGCTATGCCACCCTAGACCTCACCGACGACGAGATGGCGAAGAACCACGTCCGCCATCTGGTTGGCGGCCATGCCCCCCAGGTCTGCGAAAAGGGCATGCACGAGCTCTTGTACCGCTTCGAATTCCCGGAGCGCCCCGGGGCGCTGATGAATTTCCTCAACCATATGAGCGCCGGCTGGAACATCAGCCTCTTCCATTACCGCAACCACGGCGCCGACTACGGCCGGGTGCTGGTGGGCATGCAGGTGCCGCCGGGGGAAATGGGACAGTTCAGGGACTTCCTCAAGAACCTCGGCTACGCCCACTGGGACGAAAGCAAGAACCCGGCGTACAAGCTGTTTCTGGGTTGAGCGGGGGCGGGTCGGGAAGCGCGAGGAGCCGAACCTCAAGCGCTGTTCCAAATCCAGCATATTCCTTTAACATGGGCTGCCTGCAACAACCCTTTCCCGAGGAGATTCCCATGCCACCCAATCCCGCCGTCTGGTTCGAAATCTACGTGCAAGACATGGCTCGCGCCAAGGCCTTCTACGAGGCGGTCTTCCAGTGTTCCCTCAGCCCGCTGGGCAACCCGGACGCGGAGTCCCTCCCGGGCATGGAAATGCTGGCGTTCCCATCGTCCATGGAGCACTACGGCGCCGCCGGAACCCTGGTCAAGATGCCGGGCTGCCCCTCCGGTGGGAGCGGAACCCTGGTCTATTTCGGCTGCGCCGACTGCGGCGTCGAGGCGGCACGGGCGGCGGCCCACGGCGGCCGCATCTTCAAGGACAAGATGGCCATCGGCCCCCACGGCTTCATCGCCCTGGTGCACGACACCGAGGGCAATCTGATCGGTCTGCATTCGATGGCGTGATCCCAGGCAATCGGGCTCCACCGCCGGCTCCGACTCGCCTAGAATGTTGCATTCATTTCCGGAGCACCCCATGAAGATCGCCCAAGACGTCACCCAACTGGTCGGCAATACGCCGCTCGTCAAACTCAACCGCGTCACCGCCGGCTGCGGCGCCACCGTCGCCGCGAAGCTGGAGTTCTTCAACCCCGGCCATAGCGTCAAGGACCGCATTGCCGTTTCCATGCTCGACGCTGCCCAGGCAGCCGGCAAGATCGGCCCTGAAACGGTGGTCCTGGAACCGACCTCCGGCAATACCGGGATCGGCCTCGCGATGGTCTGCGCCGCACGCGGCATCAAGTGCGCCTTCGTCATGCCGGAAACGATGAGCCGCGAGCGCCGTCTCTTGCTCAAGGCCTACGGCGCCGATCTGATCCTTACCCCCGGACCGGAAGGCATGGGCGGGGCCATCGCCAAGGCCAAATCCCTGGCCGAGGGCGACGCCCGTTACTTCATTCCCCAGCAATTCGAAAATCCTGCCAATCCCGAGGTCCATCGCAATACCACCGCCGAGGAGGTTTGGCGGGATACTGACGGACAGGTCGACATCTTCGTTTCCGGTGTCGGCACCGGAGGCACAGTGACCGGGGTGGGCGAGGTGCTCAAGGCCCGCAAGCCGGGAGTCCAGATCGTAGCCGTCGAACCGGATGCCTCCCCGGTGCTTTCTGGCGGCCAGAAGGGGCCCCACCCCATCCAGGGCATCGGCGCCGGATTCGTTCCGGCCATCCTCAACACCGCAATCTACGATGAGGTCATCCGGGTCAAGAATGACGACGCCTTCGCCATCGCCCGCCGCATGGCCACCGAAGAAGGCCTTTTGGTCGGCATCTCCTCCGGCGCTGCGACCTGGGCAGCCCTAGAACTCGCCCGGCGACCCGAAAACGCAGGCAAGTTGATCGTGGTGGTCATTCCTTCGTTCGGCGAACGTTACTTGTCGACCGCACTCTTCCAGCACATCGAAGTTTGAGCCAGTTCGACCGGGCGCCCGACCGTCGCGGATCGGACTCCACCAAATGGGGCCGCTACGCGGGCCGCGACGTCCTTCCCCTGTGGGTGGCGGACATGGATTTCGCCGCTCCTCCGGCCGTCATCGAAGCCCTGCGGGAGCGGGTAGACCATGGCGTCTTCGGCTACCCGGCACCCTGGCCGTCTTTGGTTGAGGCGGTCCTCGAATACCTCGAAACCCATTACGGCTGGAAAGTCCGGGCCGACTGGCTGGTCTGGCTTCCCGGCCTGGTGACGGGGCTCAACGGGGCATGCCGAACGGTAGACGGCCGCGTACTCACGGCTACGCCGATCTATCCGCCCTTCCTGACCGCCCCGCACCATTCGGGCCGCACCCTCGCCCGGGTCGAACTTGCCCTGGACCGGGGCCGCTGGGTTTGGGACTGGGAGGCGCTGGAGGCCACCGTGACGCCGGATACCCGGCTTCTCCTGCTTTGTCACCCCCACAACCCCGTAGGTCGCTGTTGGGACGATTGCGAACTGGAAGCCTTGGCACGCTTCGCCGCACGCAACGATCTGGTGGTCTGTTCCGACGAAGTCCACTGTGACCTGATTCTCGACCGGGATCGCCGCCATCGGCCCTACGCCACCCGCGACACCGATGCCGCCGCGCGCAGCATCACCCTCATGGCCCCGTCCAAGACCTACAACATCCCCGGATTGGGTTGCGCTTTCGCCGTGATCCCCGATTCCGGCCTCCGCCGGAGATACCGCGAGGCAACTGCAGGCATCGTTCCCCACGTCAACGTCTTCGGTCTGGTGGCCTGCGAAGCGGCGCTCCGCCACGGCGCCGAGTGGCGCCGGGATTTGCTCGCCTATCTTGCCGGCAACCGGGATTGCGTCCAGGCGGCGGTCGCCAGCCTTCCCCGACTGTCGATGGCTCCGGTCGAAGCGACTTATCTCGCCTGGATCGACGCCCGGGGCCTCGGTGTCGATCGGCCTGCGGCCTACCTCGAGAACCACGGAATAGGGCTTTCAGAGGGCGCCGACTTCGGCGCCCCTGGCTGGGTGCGGCTCAATTTCGGCTGCACCCGCGCCACCCTGGAAGCCGCCCTCGCCCGACTGGCGGCCGGATGCTCGGGGTGAGCGATTACGGCATCACCCTCATCGCCTTGCTGGTAGCCCTGGCCGCTCAATCCCTGGCCGCCGGCGTCGCCTTCGAGTGCGCTCTGCGACGCCCCCTCCGCTTGGGGTGGCTGGCCCTCGCCCTGGCTGCCTTCCTCATCGCCCTGGAACATGGTTATTCGCTCGAACTCGCACTACACACGGGAATCTACGATCTGCGCCAGGCCCTACTCGGCGCTGTGGCCGGAGCCCTCTCGGCGGGGGGAATCCTGGCGCTACGGGGAACTGTCAAAGCCGATCGAAGCGCCACGCCCCCGCTTCGGTGACGATCCAGTCGAGGCGTTGATCGTGGGCTTGCGGACGGATGGACGCCACCCGGTTGATCTCGAAACCCACCCCCACCGCCAGGGGACGCGGACTGAGCGACGCCAGGGTGCGATCGAAGTAGCCGCCCCCGTAGCCAAGCCGAAAACCGTCCGAATCGAAGGCATTGAGGGGGACAATCAGCGTGTCGGGTATCCCCCGAACCCCCGCCGCGGGGGTGGGAATCCCGTAGCGATCCTGCACCAGGGGCTCCCCCGGCTGCCAGGTGGCAAACTCCAGGGGGGCTTCGGCGTCGACCACCACGGGCAGAGCCGTCCGGATTCCCGCGCGCCGCCAGTGGTCAAGGGCGATTTCCACGTCGGGTTCGTTGCGAATCGGCCAACAGAAACCGATCATCGCAGGAGGCTGCGGTGCCAGGATCGCCAGGAGGCGACGCGCGAGTTCTTCCGACAGCGCGCGATGCACTTCCGGCGGCAGCGAATCCCGCCGGGCGGCCATTTCCGCCCGAAGCGTCCGCCGCCAGGCCGTGTTATCCTGGCCGGATGTCGTCGTAATCGGTTCCACCCCGCCAATCTAGCATGAAGTCTCGCCTCGCCTTTTTCGCCGTTCTCGCCCTCGCTCAACTGCTTGTCACTCCATCGTTTGCCCAGGAAGGTCGGGACGCCGCCTTCCTAGCCGCCCGCGAAGCGTTCCGGGTCGGCGATGCCGCCCGCCTGGATCGGGCAGCAGCCTCCCTTGGCAGCAACCACGATCTCGCTCCCTACGTCGAATATTTCCAGCAGCGGATGCGCCTCGAGCAGGCCGATGCCGCGGCGGTGAACGCCTTCGCCGAGCGCTATCCGGGCAGCTACGTCGCCGAGCGCCTGCGCTCCGACTGGCTGCGCCTCCAGGCCAAGAAGCAGCAGTGGCCGGAAGTGGAAACCGCTTTCGAGGCCTTGCGCAATCCCGAGCAGGAGGTCACCTGCCTGGTCCTGCAGGCCCGCCTCGCACGCAAGGACGCGAAGACCCTGGAAGAAGCCCAGCCCCTCTGGCTTGATTTGTTGGAACCTCCCGAAGGCTGCGTTCCCGTGATCGAAGCGCTCATCTGGGAAAAGAAGGTCCTGGCCGACGATGTCTGGGCAAGGGTTCGCCGCCAGTTCGAGGCCAATCGCACCGCCTGGGCCAAGTCCACCCTGCACTACCTGCCCGAATCCCAGACTCCGGACATGAAACACGTGGATGCGGCGATCGATCAGGCCATGGGCTATCTGGTCAAGATGCCCGCCAACTGGGCGACCAGCCGCCCCGGTCGCGAGCTGGCAGCCCTGGCCGTCCAGCGGGTCGCCACCAACGATCCCCGGGTGGCGGCCGAACAACTGGAGAAGCTCCAGCCCCGCATGCAGGAATCGGAAAAGCAATGGGCCTGGGGCCAGGTGGGACTGAACGCTGCCAAACGTCACATCCCTGAGGCCCTGACCTGGTACGCCCGGGCCGGGAAAGCCACCCTCTCCGACGAGGGGTATCAATGGAAGGTGAGAGCCGCGCTGCGGGCTCAGGAATGGGGGGTGGTGCACGACACCATCCAGGCCATGCCTCCCCGTCTCGCGGCAAACCCCGAATGGGTGTACTGGCTGGGTCGAGCCCACAAGGCCGGCGGCCGCACCAGCGATGCCACCGCCCTGTTCCAGCGCATCGCGGGCCAACCGAATTTCTACGGCAACCTGGCCGATGAGGAACTCGGAAAATCCATCGTACCTCCACCGCCTGCAGCGCCGCTCTCGCGGGAGGAAGAAAAAGCCGCCCTGGCCAATCCGGGTCTGCGCCGGGCCCTTGCCCTTTTCCGCCTCGACCTGCGAACCGAAGCGGTCAAGGAGTGGAATTGGACCCTGCGCGCCATGGAGGACCGCGAACTGCTCGCCGCCGCCGATCTCGCCCGCAAGAACGACATCTACGACCGGGCGATCAATACGGCGGACAAGACCCGCAACGAACACGACTACCGCTTGCGCTACCTCGCCCCGTTCGGCGACCACATCCGGCCGGCAGCCCGCAACCAGTCCCTGGACGACGCCTGGGTCTATGGCTTGATGCGCCAGGAAAGCCGCTTCATCGTCACCGCCAAGTCCAACGTCGGAGCATCGGGCCTGATGCAGCTGATGCCTGCCACCGCCCGCTGGGTGGCCAAGAAGATCGGGCTCAAGGATTACAGCCACAGCCGGGTGAACGACACCGAGACCAACGTCCTGCTGGGAACCAATTACATGCGCATGGTGCTCGAAAACCTCGACAACCAACCGGTGCTCGCCTCCGCCGCCTACAACGCCGGCCCAGGACGGGCGCGCAAATGGCGGGCCGATGTGCCCCTGGAAGGCGCCATCTACGCGGAGACCATCCCCTTCAATGAGACCCGCGACTACGTGAAGAAGGTGATGAGCAATTCGGTCTATTACTCCGCCCTGTTCAGCGGCAAGCCCGACTCCCTGAAAGCGCGGCTGGGCGTCGTCGGACCGCGAGTGGCCGATGCGCCGAAGGACGCCGACCTCCCCTGACCCGACGGATACGCTCGACGGAACCTGCCAGGTGCGGCACGGGACGTCTATAATGCGGGCCACCGGCGGAAGCTCTTTGTCATTCCGCCCCCGGCCATACAAAAACAAGAGCATGGCCGACCTTAAGCGGGAGGAGAGCCTGTGAGCGAACGTCTAACCCTGCCGGAACTCCCGGCCAGCGTCGATGCCTACGAAGTCGTCCAGAATTGCCGCCTCTCGTTTCTGCGCCGCCTGAATCAGGCCCTGCGCGAATCGGGCGCGGCGGAAATGGGCGAAGCCGAGGCGGCCTGCCTTGCCACCGGGCGTTTCTTCGACGAAGCCGTCGCCGCCCGCCGGGCCGGATTCGAGCAGGCGGACGGCCTCACCGCCTCGAAGATTTCCCTGGTCTGCGACGACCAGCTCGAATTGGAGATTGCGGTCGGCGATCTCTCCCGGCGCCTGGGCGAAGCGGCCGCAACGGCCTTGCGCCGGGTATACCTGCGTTTTGCCACCCTGCTGCAGCGCGCGGAGTTCGAGCCCGCCGACCTGCCCGTCGCCCCCGAATCTGTCGGGCATGGCGTCAGTGAAATGCTGGCCGCCCAGGGCGGCGGCATGGCGCGCTGGCAGCCCCTGCTCGAACGCCTCGAACCGGCCCTCGCCGAGGCATTGCTCCGCGCCTACCAGGAAATTGACGAATTGCTGGCCAACCAGGGAGTCGAACCGGCCCAGATCGCGGGTCAGCCTTCCGCCGCCAGCAGACCCCGGGAACCCGTGGCGCGGCCGGCTAGCTCTGGCACAGGCGTTGCGACAAACCCGGCAGCGGCCTTGCAGGCAGCTCTGCTCAGGCATCACAGTGCCCACTTGTCAGCTCCCGGGGACGTCGCGGCAACCGGTGCCAACGCCGCAGCCACCGTGATACCCGTCGAACTCCTGAATCAACTCGTCGCGCGGCTCGAGGCCCTGGAACAGAGCGACAGCCCGGTAGCTCCGCAAAGCGTCGCGGCGGCGCTGCGGGCCGGCCCCCTGGGCGTCGCGCCCGAACGCCCGGAGGCGGCGACCATCGACGCCCTGGCCCTGGTTTTCGAAGCGATCTTCGCCGACCCCGATCTCCCCGAGCCGGTAAAGACAGCCATCGCCGGCCTCCAGATTCCTGTTCTCAAGGCAGCGCTTGCCGATCCCGGCTTCTTCGACAGCGCCGAACATCCCGCCCGCCGCCTGCTCGACCGCATGGCAACGGCCGCCTTTGGATTGCCGTGGGATACCCATGGGGACCACCCGGTCTGCGAACGGCTGACCGAAATGGCGGCCTATCTGCGCGGCCACGACGATGGATCGCCGGCGATATTCGAATCCTCCGTCGCCAAGGTCGACAGCGTGATCGAGCGCCGTGCCGAGCAAGCTCGTCAATCTGCCGCCGCCTATCTCCCTCTCGTGGAAGACGCGACCCGCCGGATGGCTGCAGCCCGCAAGGCCCGGGAGGTACTGGCCAGCCTGGTCAGCCCCGACCTGCCCGCCCCCATTGCCGAATTCCTGCTTGGCCAATGGGCTCTCCATCTCGAAAAACTGCTGGTCAGCGAGGGCGAAGCCTCGCCGGCGGTGGGACAAGCCCTCCAGGTGGCCCACGACCTGATCTGGAGCGTCCGCCTCAAGGAGTCCCCCGAAGAGAGACGGCGTCTCGCCCAGGGCGTTCCCGCCCTCCTGCGGGCCATCGGCGAAGGCTTGGACGGACTGGGCATCAGCCAAACCGAACGCGCCCCCTTCCTCGATGCCTGTTTTGCCTTGCAGACGGCGGCCATCCGAACCACACCGGAATCGACCGACCACACCGCGACCGACGTCGGGTATGCCGTTCCCGCGACCCTGGCGAGCGAGGCGGTACTGCCGACCCTGGAAACCTGCGCCGCAGCCGGCCTGACCCTGCAGGTGCTCGATCTCCCGGGACGTACTCCGGACGCGCAACTCCTCGCTTCCCCCCCGTGGGCTCCGGGCGAGTGGATCGACCTCACGCTCCCCGATGGACAGGCGGTGCGCGGCCACTTGGCCTGCCTGACCCCAGACGGCTGGCCGTTGTTCATCAATCCGGCCTGGGATCATGCCCTGACCGTGTCGCCCCTGGTGCTCGACCGCCAGTTGCGCAGCGGCGAAGCGGCGCGCGCCGAAGCCCGGTCGCTGTTCGATGCCGCAGCCACCCGCGCCCTCGCCGGAACCGCCGGCTGACCGGGGTCAGCGCAGGGAAAAATCGACCCGGCTTGGGCTGGCCTTGGGGTCCGCCTTGGCGTCGCTCCCCACCTTGGGCGGCAGGAGAAATACCCGTTCCATGGGCACCTTGCCCTGGTCCACCAGCCAAGCCTGCACCACTTCGGCGCGGCGCTGGGCCAGCTGGCGGATGTCGTCCTCCCCTGCAGGCAGGTTCGCCATCATGAGCTTTTCCATTTCCTCAACCGGCAAATCCTTCTGCATGCCGATGAGGTTGCGGGGTTTGGGAAATTTGGCGTCCTTGTAGGCGCGCTTGAGGAATTCCGGATACTCCTCCGGTTTGAGTTCGACGCTGTCCGCCGACCCTCCCTCGATGCCCTTGCGCGCCAGTTCCCGCAGCTTCTCCGCACGCACCGCCCGGTCCAGGGCGGCCCGCTTCATCCCTTCGCGCTCGCTTTCGGGATCTGCCCTTCCGCTGACTTCGAGATTCAACGCCGGCCGGTCGGCCATGGCCTTGGCCAGGGCTTCGAGGCGCTTGACCGCAGCCGGGGTCAGCACGGCACGACCCGGGTCGAAATCGACCATCGACAGTTCCTCGCCCCCGCCGAACAAGGAAGCGATCAGCGTGAAGGGCGAAGTGACCGCCTTGACGAAGAGGTTGACGATGACTCGGACGACGATGCCGCCCAGGGAGAATTGCGGATCGTCCAGGGAGCCCGAAATGGGAAGATTGATGTCGATTTCCCCCCGCCCGTTCTTGAGCAGCGCGACGGCCAGCTTGACCGGCAGGCTGGTGGCATCCGGACTCTCCACCTTGTCGCCGAAAGTCAGCTGATCGAGGAAAACCCGGTTTTCCGCATTCAGCTGGTTATCGGCCAGCTTATAGGTGACGTAGAGGGAAAGTTTGCCCTTGTCGATCGCGTAACCGGCGTACTTGGCCGCGTAGGTCGACAACGTGGTGAGGTCGACCCCGCGAATCTCGCCCTTGAGATCGAGGGCCGCCTTGGCGGCCAGGGGATTGAGCTTGGCGGTCACCTCGACCGGCGCCGCATTGCCGTAACTGCCACGCAGTTCAAGATCGGCCAGGGTATCGGCACGGGACGAAAGGCCTGACACGCGACCGACGATCCGGGTGACGTTGACGGTGTAATTCGGTTTGACGAAGAAATCGGAGAAATTGATCGTACCGTTCTGCAGGCCCACCTTGGCGATTTCGATCGGGGCCACCGCCTTGGCCGGAGTAGCAGACGCCAGGCGCGTGCTTGCGCTACCTGGCGGCGTTGCCGGCGCCGGCGCAGGCGCCGCCTCGGCAGGGCCGGCGCCGGCAAGGGCGGGTGCCTCGTCTCCGGGCTTCTTGACGATCTGCATCAGATTGAGCGTTCCCTCGGGCGTCACGATCATGCGCGCGTAGAAATCGGCGAGGGCCACCTCGCCGACGGCCAGGGCGAACGGCTGCAGCTTGAGGTCGATGCCGGCGAGATGCAGGGACTTCCACTTCAGGAAGTCGGCGCCGCTCAGATTGTCGATACTGTGGAGATCACCCAGAGTCAGATCACCGCGGAATCCGCCGCCGTAACCGTCCTTGTTCTGAACCAGGGCGAGCTTGCCGCGGGTCGAGACCTGACCGCGAACCAGGGTGACGTTCAGTTTGTCTTCGAAATACGGCTGGATCGGCAGCAGGGGAAATCCGCTGACTTCGGTATCCAGGTTGACGACCAGCGGTTCCGCCTGGACGTCGCCGCCGATTTTCAGGCTTCCCTTCTGATTGATTCGCCCGCTCACGCGCAAGGCGGCCTTGCTGCCCGGAACGGTGGAAAACCCTTCCAGACTGAGGGCCAGCGAGTCCAGCGTCTGGGTCGAGCGATCTTTCAAGCCCTCTTCGCGATACTGGACGCTCCCCCCGGCCATCGCAATCCGAGTGGCCGAAACTTTCCAGGCGGGCGCCGTCGTCTCCGCGGGGCCGGTCTTCAGCAAAGGCCCCTGGGGCAGCTTCAAGGCTTTCTGGCGATCGCGAATCACCTCCAGGGCAGGCCCCGTGAGCGTCACTTCGCCCAGGTCGGCCAGCCGCTGGCCGAGGTCGATCCGCGCCCCCTTGATCTCCCCGCGCTTCAGGCGCAAGGGTGAGCCCGCATCCAGGGACCAGGAAGCATCGAGTTCGACCGGGTGAGCAAAATCGCCATCCAGGTTGCGCAAGTGAACGCCCACCTCCGCCAGAGTCGCAAGCCAGGGTGAGCCCCGGGTCTCGTCCCGCCAGCGTAGCGTGGCCCCCTCGACGGCAACGTCCGCCACCGACCAGGCGACCGCCGGACCGCCCGGACCGGCCTTCTTCGGCTCCGCGCCTGCAAGACGACCCGCCAGATCCTGCCAATTGAGGGTCCCCTGCGGAGTCCCCCTCACCTGGAGATCGAGACCGGCAAGGCGGACCTGCGCGACGGCGAAATGCCGTTTGAGCAGATCGGCATCCACGCCTTCCAGATCCAGGCGCTTCCAGGCGATCAGCGGTCTCTCCTCAGCCTCGCGCACCACCAGATCGTTCAAATGGACGGCCCCGGTCACTTTCAGGGAGGCCGGGGCATCCTTGTCCTGGCGAAAGACGAGTTTAAGCTCGGTGTCCAGGCTCCCGCCGACCAGGGCGAAGGGAAGTTTGACCGGCGAATAGGGCAGGTAGCGGACCAGGTCCACCTTGTCCAGATCGAGGCTCAGTTCGCTTTCATGGGATTCCGAAAACGGCTTGCTACGCCCTTCGAGGACCAGTGGGGCATTATTGACTGTGGCGGAGAAGTGGGGATCGACCTCGATCTCGGCGTGGTAGGGCAGGCTGGAGACGAAGGGCAGGGTGAGCGTCAGATCGCCTACGGTATGCGTGACTCCGGCGAATCGGTCGTCGAGGGCGATGCGCCCGCCGGTGATGCGGATGTTGCTGACCGCGAACCGCGGCGTGGGATCGTCGGAAGGACGGGTCCATTCGTCGATGAGGTCGGAAATGTCATAGCGGTTCCCTTCCAGGCGGGTCACCGCCAGGCGGGGCCCCTCAAGCTGAAAGTCGCGGACCACCGGTCCGCCGCGAAAGAGGGAGGAAGCTTCGAGATTGACGAAGAGGCGATCGAATCCCGCCACCTCGTTGCCGGCCTCCGATTGCACGGATAGACCCGTGAGTTCCGCCGTCAGCGCGTAGGGATTGATGGACAGCCCCGCCAGCACCACCTTGCGATGAAGCGCCTCCGTGGCTTTTTTCTCGATGAGGGACTTGACCAGGGGTGGGGCAGCGAGAAAACCCAGGACGCCGAAGGCCACGATGGCGCCGAAACTCCACCCCAGCGCCCGGCGAAACCGGGAGGAGGACACCCCGGCGCGAATGCGCCCGGAAAGGGAAGCGGCCATGGAAACTCCTCGCACAAGATAACTGGAATGCCGCGGGAATTGTAGCCGAGACGGTTCGGCCCGGGCGGCCCCCGACAGCCAATTTCGGGAACAATCCCGTGCCGGACAGCGCCTTTAACGGTAAAATCCGGGCTTTCCGAATTCCACTTCCGGGGCTCCCGATGGACATCAAGAAAGTACTCATCCTGGGCGGTAGCGGCTTTGTCGGTACCTACATCACCAACCGGCTCGCCGATCGCGGCGTCGCGGTCACCATTCCCACCCGGCGGCGGGAGCGGACCAAGGCCCTGATCATGCAGCCCAATGTGGAGATGGTCGAAGCCAACATCCATTGCGAAAAGACTCTCGCCGAACTGGTGCGTGGCCAGGATGCAGTCATCAACCTGGTCGGCATCCTCCACAGCCGGGACGTCAAGCTGCCCTACAGCCGGGACTTCGCCGAAGCCCACATCGAACTGCCGCGCAAGGTGATCGCCGCCTGCAAGGCGTCCGGCGTGCGCCGCCTGGTCCATATGAGCGCCCTCAAGGCCGATCCCAACGGACCGTCTGAATACCTCTGTTCCAAGGGCGACGGCGAAGCCCTGGTCCTTGCGGCGCAAGGCGATCTGGACGTCACCGTCTTCCGTCCCTCGGTGATCTTCGGCCTTGGCGACTCCTTCCTTTCCATGTTCGCCGGCGTCCTCGGCAAGCTGCCGTTCTTCCCCCTCGGCTTTGGCCAAGCCCGCTTCCAGCCGGTCTGGGTGGCCGACGTCGCCGATGCCTTCGTCGACTCCCTCGGCGACGCCAGTACCTACGGGCAGGCGTACGACCTCTGCGGTCCGACGGTCTATACCCTGCGGGAGCTGGTGGATTACACCCGCGGGCTCTGCGGCAGCCAGGCCCGCGTCATCGCCCTCTCCGAAGGCTGGGCCTATCTCCAGGCCGGGATCATGTGGCTCTCGCCGAAACCCCTGATGTCTCCCGACAACCTGCGTTCGATGGAGGTCGACAGCATCGCTGGCGAAGGCCATCACCCCCCGCCGGGATGGCACCCGGCGGCACTGGAGTCGGTGGCGCCGACCTACGTTGGCAAGGTCTTGCCCAAGCGCAAGCTGGACTCTTTCCGCTACCGGGCCGGCCGCTAAGCGGGCGCCCGCCAAGCCGAAATCTTGGCTACGCCGCTGACCGTAGGAGACGACCTACCGTTTGCGCGGCGCCTTGGCCTCACGCCTGAACCGGTGCGCGAATCGTTTCGCCGATGAAGATCTACGTCGTCGGCGGCGCGGTGCGCGATGAGCTGCTTGGCCGGCCAGGGGCCGATCGGGACTGGGTGGTGGTCGGAGCCACACCGCAAGACCTGCTCGACCGCGGCTTTCTTCCGGTGGGCCGCGACTTCCCCGTTTTTCTGCATCCCACGACGCGGGAGGAGTACGCCCTGGCTCGTACCGAGCGCAAGACCGCGCCGGGCTATCATGGCTTTGTCTTTCACGCGGCACCCGACGTCAGCCTCGAGGACGATCTCGCCCGCCGCGATCTCACCATCAATGCCATGGCCCGCGGCGAAGACGGCGTCCTGGTGGACCCCTATGGCGGCCGGACCGACCTGGAGGCACGGGTGTTGCGCCACGTCGGGCCAGCCTTCGCCGAGGATCCGGTCCGCATCCTGCGGCTCGCCCGCTTTGCTGCCCGCTATGCCGATTTTTCTGTCGCTCCGGAAACCCTGGCCCTCTGCTCCGCCATGGTGGCCGCCGGAGAGGCCGACCACCTGGTCCCCGAGCGGGTCTGGCAGGAGCTTGCCAAGGGGCTGCTCGAAGACCGCCCTTCCCGCATGATCGCCGTGTTGCGGGACTGCGGCGCCCTGCAACGCCTGCTCCCGGAGGTCGACGCCTTGTTTGGGGTGCCGCAGCGGGCCGACTACCACCCGGAAGTCGATTGCGGCCTGCATACCCAGATGGTCGTCGACGCTGCCGCCCGCTTCGGCTATGGCTTGCCGGTACGCTTCGCTGCCCTGACCCACGATCTCGGCAAGGGCACCACGCCGACCGACATCCTGCCCAGGCACCACGGCCACGAAGCGCGCAGCGTCGCCCTGGCGGAGGGGCTCTGCACCCGGCTCAAGGTTCCCAACGAGTGCCGCGACCTTGCCTTGCTGGCCGCCCGCTGGCATGGCGACATACATCGCGGTGGCGAATTGCGGCCGGCGACCCTGGTACGGATGCTGGAGCGTACCGACGCCTTCCGCCGGCCGGAGCGCTTCGACCAGCTCCTCGAGGTCTGCCGCTGCGATTTCGTGGGCCGTCAGGGGCAGGAAAGCGCATCCTATTCGGTTCCCGAGCGCCTGCGCGCCGCACTCGCTGCGGCGCGCAGCGTCGATGCCGGGGCAATCGCCCGCAGTGCAGAGCAAGCTGCGGCCATTCCGGAACTGATTCATCGTGCGCGAGTCGCAGCGGTTTCCCAGGCGCTCGCACCGCCTCGGGACACGGAATAGGCGTAGCGGCACCATCCGCTTCAACCCGATTGCCGTGCCCGCTCCAGACCGTGCGCCGTGTGGCGCCTCCGA
>DAORDK010000048.1:0-24407 GCA_035345935.1 Rhodocyclaceae bacterium
CGGGGCTGGGGAGCGAGAGCAGCAAAATAGCCGGCCCCCAGGTCTCCGCCGAAGAGGGCGAGGGCACCGGCGGCGAGCGCCTGACCGAGGGCGGCACCGACGATACCTCCGGCCAGGCCGACGGCAGCGCCTTCCGCCAGCAGCCAGGCGAACAGGCGGCGGCGGGGAAGCCCGAGGGCGCGCAGGAAGGCGAATTCGCCCCGGCGGCGAACCACGGCCAGGGCCTGGGCCGAGAAAACGAGGAAGGCACCGACCAGGAGGGCCATGGTGGCGAGCAGGGTCAGGTTGACCCGGTAGGCGCGGGACAGATTGGCCGCCTCGCTCTGGGCGGCGGCCGGCGCTTCGACCACCACCCCGGAGGGCAGCAGGGCCTGCAGATCGGCCTGGGCAGCCGCTGGAGAGACGCCGCTGGCGAGGGTGAGGTCGATGCGGGTGAGGCGGCCGAGACGGCCGAAGCGGGCCTGGACGGCGGCGATGTCCATCACCGCAAGGATCTGGCCGGGGGCCGCGCCGGGTAGGTCGCCGGCGACCCGCAGGCTGATTTCGCCGCCGGCGGCGGGCAGGTGCAGGCGATCCCCCGGGGAGACGCCCAGCGCGGTGCGGGCAGCGGGGCTGAGGAAGATGGTTTCGTCGGCAAGGGGGGCGAGGCGATCTTCTCCTGGAGCGGGATGCGGCAGCAGGGTGGGGGCTAGCTTGGCCAGCGCCAGGACGTCGACGCCCAGAAGCGGCAGGGGGGATTTCAGGTCGGCCGGACGCAGGTCGACCTCCACCACCGGGCTGGCCGCGGCGACTTCCGGACGGGCGGCGAGCAGGGCGTAGAGGCCCTCGTCGAAGCCGCTGCGCGGACCGCTGATCTGGAGGTCGGCGTTGCCGGCGAGGGTGCGCAGCGCATGGGAGAATTCGGCGAGGGCGGCCTCGTGCACCGCTTGCACCGCCAGCCCGAGAGCGACGCCGAGGACGATGGCGGCGAAGGAAAATCCTGTCGCCGCCCGCCGGCGGGCGAGGGAGCCCAGGAAGACAGGGGAGAGGATCATTCGACTGCCCCCGCGACCCTGGGCGCCATTCTCCCCAGGGGCGAGGCATCGCCTCCAGGCGGCCGGTCGGCAGCGCTCATGGCCGCAGCCCGTCGGCGGTGAGGGTGAGGATCCGGTCGGCCGTGGCGGCCGCCGCCGGGGAATGGGTGACCAGCAGGCCGATGGCGCCGGCGGCATGGATGCGTTCGGCGAGCAGGGCGAGGACCCGGGCGGCGTTGCTCGGGTCGAGGTTGCCGGTGGGCTCGTCGGCGAGCACGAGGCGAGGCCCATGGACCAGGGCGCGGGCGATGGCGACGCGCTGCAGTTCGCCGCCGGAGAGCTCGCGCGGCCAGCTTTCGGCACGGTCGGCAAGGCCGACGGCGGCAAGCAGGGGATCGACCGCCGCATCGGCGGCGGCGCCGTCTGTCCCCTGCAGCCAGAGGGGCAGCGCCACATTCTGGCGCAAGGTGAGGTGGGGGAGGATGTGGAAGGCCTGGAAGACGAAACCCAGCTTGTCGCGGCGCAGGCGGGTGAGGCCGTCGTCGTCGAGGCTCGCGTAGTCGTTGCCGTCGAGGGCCAGGCGTCCGGAATCGGGGCGATCGAGCCCGGCGATCAGGTTGAGGAGGGTGGATTTGCCGACCCCCGATTCGCCGACGATGGCCACGTATTCCCCGGCCCGCAGGGTCAGGCTGACGTCCCGCAGGACAGAACGGCCATTGAAGCTGCGCGAGAGGTTGGCGATCTCAAGCATGGCGGGCAAGTTTTTCCTGGAGCCGCACGCCGAGTCGCCGTGCCGCCTCGCCCCCTATTCTTCGCTGCGCCAGTCCCGCAGGGTTTCCTTCTTGGGAATCTTGGTTTCCTCCTTGTCCTTGAGCAGCGGCAGGGCGGCGCCGGCGACGAAGACGAGGCAGACGCCGAGGATGAGCCAGAGTTCGCTCACGCCCGCGCCTACTTCAGGACGCCGAGGAGTTCGAGATCGGTGAGGACGCCCTTGTCGTCGGCGTAGATTTCCATGATCCGCTTGATTTCCGGGAAGGCCTTGCGGAAGGCGGCCATGAGAGCGGGGTCGAACTGGCGGCCGTCTTCTTCTTCCATGATCTTGAGGGCTTGCTCGAGCGGGTAGGCTGGCTTGTACGAGCGTACCGAGATGAGGGCGTCGAAGACGTCGGCGATGGCGACGATGCGTCCTTCCAGGGGAATGTCCTCGCCCCTTAGGCGCTGCGGATAGCCGTTGCCGTCCCAGCGTTCGTGGTGGGTGAGGGCGATGGTCCGGGCAGTGTTGAGGAGATCGTTGTCGTGCTTGCCGATGATTTCGGCGCCCATCAGCGGGTGCTGCTGCATGAGCTTCCACTCGCCGGCATCGAGCTTGCCGGCCTTGAGGAGGATGGAGTCCGGGATGCCGATCTTGCCGACGTCGTGCATGGGGGCCGTATGGAAGATGACGGCGGTGGCTTCGGGTCCGAGGCCGAAGGCTTCGGCGATGAGGCGGGCGTAGTGGGCCATGCGCACCACATGGTTGCCGGTTTCGTTGTCCTTGAATTCGGCGGCGCGGCCCAGGCGGCGGATGATCTGCTGGCGGGTGGTAATCAGTTCGGCCGTCCGCTGTTCCACCATGCGCTCGAGCTCCCGGGTCTGGTCGTAGAGGGCCAGATGGGTGCGCACCCGCGCACGCACGATGGGCGGGCTGATCGGCTTGGTGATGTAATCGACGGCTCCGATGGAGAGTCCCAACTGCTCGTCCTCGACGGTGCTCATGGCGGTGACGAAGATGACCGGGATGCCGCGGCGGTCTGGATTGGCCTTGAGACGGCGGCAGATTTCGTGGCCCGAGAGGTCGGGCATCATGATGTCGAGGAGGATGAGGTCGGGAGGATCGTCGGAATAGACGATCTTGAGGGCTTTTTCCCCGTTGTTGGCGACCTTGACCCGGTACTCGTCGGAAAGGATTTCGCTGAGGACGTCGATGTTCTCCGGCGTGTCGTCGACCACCAGTATGGTCTGCCTGTTCATCAGACTGCTCTTCATCCTGCATCCCCCTTGGCTTCACCGGCAGCGGACTCGCGTACCCTCCGGAGTATTCCGGCGGCCTCATCGAAATCATAGCGCGTTACC
The DNA here is from genome assembly GCA_035345935.1 of Rhodocyclaceae bacterium. GTDB lineage: Bacteria > Pseudomonadota > Gammaproteobacteria > Burkholderiales > Rhodocyclaceae > SSSZ01. Next base: position 3,126 of record DAORDK010000048.1, read on the forward strand.
GCCCGATTCAGGGCGTCGGCGTCCCGATCGCCGAGAATGGTTCGCAGGGCGGCGGCATGCTCCAGATAGAACCCGACCGCATGCGCGTCGTCGCTGGTCAGGAGGCCGAGGAGGCGATCCAGGGTATTCGGCTCCAGGATGGGAGCGGTCGTATCGACGACCCGGGGCGGGGAACCGAGGACTGCGGGCAAGGCGGCCAGGGTTTCGCTCAGGCGATTTTCCAGGGCAGCCAGGGCAAGGTCGAACTCGGGACCCGAAATGGCGCCCTTGACCAGAATCTCCTGGGCGGCGCTCTCGAGGCGGTGGGCGCCGATGTTGCCGGCGAGTCCCTTGAGGGTATGGACGATGCGCAGGGCTCCCTTGGCATCTCCCGCGGAGAGGGCGGCGCGGACATCGTCCAGGCTGTGGGATTGCTGCTCGGCAAAGCGCTCGACGAGGCGGCGGTAGAGTCGGGCGTCCCCACCCAGGCGGGCAAGGGCGGCGGCCGCGTCTATGGGCTCTCCCGAGGCGGGCGGCGGCGGCGGCGGGATGGCGGCGGGACTCTCGCCACGTCCGGTCCAGCGCGCGAGTCGCGCGTAGAGATCCGCCACGTCGATGGGTTTGGCGATGTAGTCGTTCATGCCGCAGGCCAGACAACGTTCCCGGTCGCTGGCCAGGGCGCCCGCGGTCATGGCCAGGATGGGCAGGCGGGCGAAGCGGGATTCGCCCCGCAGGAGACGGGTGGCCTCATAGCCATCCATGACGGGCATGTGGCAATCCATCAGGACTGCGTCGAAGCGGGTGCCACTGCGTAGGCGCTCGACGGCCACCACGCCGTTTTCGGCGCTCTCGACCTGGACGCCGGCCTGGGCGAGGATTTCCTCGGCCAGCTCCCGATTGACCGCGTGGTCTTCGACCAGGAGGACCCGCAGCCCGGCCAGGGCGAAGCGCGAGGCAATGGAGCGGGAACGCCCGGCCACCGGGGCTGGGCGGCCGGAAGCGCGGAGTGCGGCGGCGATGCCGTCGCACAGGGCCGATGCGGTCACCGGCTTGGGCAGTACGGCGCCGACGTCGAGTCCGCGTACCGCTTCCGTCAGTTCGTCGCGGTCGTAGGCGGTGGTCATCACGATGGCCGGCGTGGCGGCAGCCATCTCGGCGGCTCGCAGGCGGCGTACCGTTTCGACGCCGTCAAGTCCGGGCATCTGCCAGTCGGCCAGGAGCAGCCCATAGGGGTCGCCCGCCGCCGCCGCCCGCGCGAGCTCCGCCAGGGCCTCCTCGCCGGAGTTGCTGGCACGCGCCTTGATGCCCAGTCCGGCGAAGATGTGCAGGAAGACTTCCCGGGCGGCGGCGTTGTCGTCCACCACCAGGACCGACAGGCCGGGAACGATAGTCTCCGATCCCCGGGCGGGAATGGGCTCTGCGCTTTGCGGTAGGAAGAAGCGGGCGGTGAAATGGAAGCGGCTGCCCAGGCCTGGCGTGCTGTCGACACCGATGTCGCCGTCCATCAGTTCGATGATGCGCTTGCAGATCGAGAGTCCGAGACCGGTACCGCCGTAACGGCGGGTGGTCGAGCTGTCGGCCTGGGAAAAGGCGACGAAGAGTCGGTCGGCTTCCTCCGGGGCGATACCGACCCCGGTGTCGCGGACCGCGAAGGCGAGACGGAAGCCGTCTCCGTCGCCGCCGGCGAGGGCGACGGAAACCGTGATTTCGCCGCGCTCGGTGAATTTCAGGGCGTTGCCCACCAGATTGATCAGCACCTGCCCGAGGCGCAGGGAATCGCCCCTTAGCCGGCGGGGGACGTCGGGGGCGACGTCGAAGAGCAATTCGATGCCCTTGTCCCGGGCCTTGAGGACGGACAGGTCGGCCAGGCGACCGAAGACCTCTTCCAGGTCGAAATCGGCCTGTTCCAAACGCATCATCCCCGCCTCGATCTTGGAGAAGTCGAGGATGTCGTTGATGATTCCCAGGAGTCCCTTGGCGGCGGCGTCGATCTTGTCCAGGTAGTTGCGTTGGCGGGGATTGAGGTCGGTTTGCTGGGCCAGGTGGGTCATGCCGACGATGGCGTTCATCGGGGTGCGGATCTCGTGGCTCATATTGGCCAGGAAATCGGCCTTGGCCGCGGCGGCGGCCTCGGCTTCGGCCCGGGCGGCGCTGGCCGCCCTTTCGGCGTCCTTGAGGTCGGTGATGTCGACGATGAGGCCGATCAGACCGCCGGGGGTGCCATCCGGATTGCGGAAACCGGTCACCGAGTAGAGGGCGTCGTGGGGACGGCCGTCGGCCAGGACCATGGTCACTTCCCGGGAGACCCGGCCGCAATTCCGGATGACCGCTTCGTCTTCGGCCTGGTAGGCGACGCGGTCGGCTTCCGGGAGAAATTCCAGGTCGAGGACGCGGCGACCGATGAAGCTGTGGCGGTCGATGCCAAAAGCCGCCTCGTAGGCCGCATTGCAGCCCAGGAAGCGGGTATGGGCGCCCTTGTAGAAAATGGGATTGGGGATGGTGTCGAGGAGGGCCTGGAGCAAGGCGAACTGGCGGGCCAGTTCCTCCTCGACAATTCTGCGGTCGGTGACGTCGAGGACGGTGGCCAGCAGCGAGACCACGCGCGCGTCGCCATCGCGGATGGCGGTGAGCTGGACGTCCGCCCAAATCGGATGGCCATCCTTGTGCAGGAAGCGCGCCTCGGTGCGAAAGCGGGCGGTCTCGCCCCGGGCGAGCTCTTCGTAGGCACCGCGTATACGTTCGCGTTCGTCGGGCGCCAGGAGGTCCAGGGCGGTTCCGGCCAGGAGTTCGTCGGCACTATATCCGGTGAATTCGGCAAAGGCGCGGTTGACCCTCAGCCGGTGCAGATCGGGAGCCAGATTGGAGATGCCTATGGCGGCATTGTCGAAGATTGCCCGGAAGAAGGTTTCGCTTTCCAGGGCGGCCCGCCGGCTTTCCTCCAGCTCCCGGGTGCGCTCCTCGACCGTCGCTTCCAGAGCCGCGTTCGCTTCGTCGAGACGATGGGTCGCTTCCCGCAGGCGTTGGCGCATGGTTTCCTGAGCCCCGGCCAGTTGACGCACTTCGCGCCAGGGGGCGTCGGTGGTGACGGGAGTATCGAGCTCCATGCGCCCGATCCGTTTGGCTTCCCCGGCCAGGCGTTCGAGGGGGGCGCCAAATTGGCGACCGATGCGGATGGCGACGAAGACGCCGGCCAGGAGCGATAGGAGAGCGATGAAGGCGAGGACGCTCCGGTCGCGTGTGGTTCCGGGGACGAATTCGTCCTCCGGAGCAAAGACGCCCAGCCAGAATCGTTGATGACCCACCGAAACCGGCGTGAAAAGGCTGAACCAGTCCTGATTGGCAACCGAGTAACGCAAGACCTGGCCCGGGCGATCGGATTCGGCCTTCCAGTCGTGGCCCGCTGCGGCAATTTCACCCATGCCCAGTTCCGCTGGGGTCTTGAGGACCGCAGCCTTCAGCTTTTCGCGATCGGAGAGGGCCGCACTGTGCGGCAGGGCGAGAAATCTTCCCGTGGCGTCGAAGAGGGCGGTGACGCCCTGATTCCCGACCCGCAATTCGGATGTGAAGGTGGACAAGTCGATCAGCCGCACGTCGTGACCGATGATGTAACGCCGCCCGTCGGCGGCGGTCCAGCGCATCGACGCGGAAATGCCCGGTTCGCGGGTGGTGAAGAAGATGTAAGGTTCGGTCCAGTGGATGGCCTGGTCGTTGGGGAGCGCCATCGCCCCCTTGAACCAGGGGCGGCGACGGGCGTCGTAGTCCAACTCCCGCATCTCGACCTTTTCCAGGGTACGCTCCGAGGACCAGGTGAGCCAATAGGTCTGGCGGCCCCATTCGGCGGGGTTGGTGATGCGGTTGATCCAGCGGCCGTCCGGGGCCAGCAGGAGCAGGATTTCGCGCCCGGACTCCTCGGCGAAGATGACCGAGGAGATTTCGCCGTGATGGGCGATGATGGGAAAGAAGAATTCGTTGAAGCGCAGCACCTGGGCCTGATCTAGCCCCCCGTTCTTGCCCCAGCCCTGGCTGCTGCGCAGCGTGACCTCGACGGTCTGCAGGAGCCGGGTGACGCGCGCCTGGAGCTGTTCCGATACCAGGCCCATCTGCGCCTGGGCGAGGCCGCGGATGGTGGGACGCACGATGAGCTGATAGCTGCCCAGGGCAAAGAGCAGGAGGGCAAGAAAGATCAGCAGGCCGATCCGCAGAATCAGGCTGTTGCCGAAACTCGGCCGCCGGAACGGAAATCCCCCGAACATCGCAGTCTGGGCCGGTGTATCCGGCGCTTCCCCCCGTATTTATATGTCTATCTTCGACGTATACGCCCGGGCGCCGGGCCATGTCAACGGAATGGAGACGTCAGTGGGCGACGAGGACCAGCCAGCACGCCGACGCCGCGGTGGCGACCAGGAGTCCCCAGGTGATGCGGCGCACGAGGAGGCGGTTCTCTTCTTCCTGACGGCGTTCCTCGTCGACCAGCCGCCGCAGGCGCCTTAACGCGGCAATCCCGACGGCGCGTCGGACGGTGGGTTCGAGATCGGGGGAGCCGCTCACGGGACGACCTCGAGGTCGGGGAGCGGGCCGATAAAGTTGAGCCGTCGGTGCAGGGCTGCGGTCAGCGCGACATGGCCGTCGGCATCGACCCGCAGCGCTTGGCTGACGCCCATGCGGCGAGCGGCCTCCTGCCAGCCGCCGCGGCCGGCAATGAAGAGCGGCTTGGAGGCTGCGTCGGACAGGGTTCCCGCCCGCGGGCCGCCGGGGATGACCACGGTGATCGCCTGGGTTTCGGCAGCCGGGGCGCCGGTGCGTGGATCGAGCAGATGGGCGTAGCGCTTGCCGTCTACCTCGAAGAAACGCTGGTAGTCGCCGGAGGTGCCGACGGCCTCGCCATCGTCGAGTTCCAGCGTCGCCATCGGTCCCGATTGGCGCGGATGCTGGATGCCGACCCGCCAATGACGTCCTTCCTTGCTGCCCAGGGCGAGAATGTTGCCGCCGATGTTGATCAGGGCATTGGCGATGCCCTGTTCCCGTAGCAGGGCCGCGGCGCGATCGAGGGCGACGCCCTTGAGGTAGCCCCCGAAATCGAGGGCCACCGCCCGGTTGCTGCTGCGCACGGTGGTGCCGCTGACGGTGAGGTCGGCGATCGAGGGATGCGTCTTGCGCCAGGCGGCGATGGCGGCGGGGGAAGGAAGCTCGGCTTTGAATTCGTCGGACTGGAAACCCCAAAGGGCGATGAGGCCGCCGATTCCCGGATCGAAGAGATGGTTCCCCTGGGCTGCCAGGGACTGGGCCTCGACGATGAAGGCGGCGAGTTCCGGCGTCACCGTGTGGGGCCGGCCGGCGGCGATGGCCTCGTTGAGGGCGGTGAGTTCGGAGGGCTGCCAGGCGTGGTAGGCGCGATGCAGGCGATCGAATTCGCGCAGGACGGCAGCGATGGCGGTGCGGGCGGTGGTGGGGTCGGCGGCGACCACCAGGACTTCGACCCGGGTTCCGAAGACGTAGGCTTCCTGCTGCTGGACCGGAGTCCGCCCGCAGCCGGCGAGCAGCCCGAGAAAGAGCGCCAGGGCGATCAGGCGGCGCAAACGTCCTCCAGGGCCGCGATGGTGGCGGCGGCGACGTCGAAGCCGGTCTGCTGTTCGATTTCGACCAGGCAGGTCGGGCTGGTGACGTTGATTTCGGTCAGACGGTCGCCGATGACGTCGATCCCGACCAGGAAGAGACCCCGCTCCCAGAGGACCGGTCCGAGGGCGGCCGCGATGGCGCAGTCTGCCGGCGACAGCGGGCGGGCGACCCCGGTCCCGCCGGTCGCCAGGTTGCCCCGGCTCTCCCCCGGCCGCGGGATGCGGGCGAGGACGTAGGGGGCAGGCCGACCGGCGATGAGGAGGATGCGCTTGTCGCCCTGGGCGATGGCCGGCAGGTAGCCCTGGGCGACGATGCGGCGGCGACCCAGGTCGGTGAGGGTCTCGACGATGACGTTGCGGTTGGGGTCGTCCCGCCGCACCCGGAAGATTCCGGTCCCGCCCATGCCGTCGAGAGGTTTGAGGACGGCGTCGCCTTCGCGGTCTATGAAGTCGGCCAGGGCATCCATGTCCCGGGTGACCAGCCCCGGGGGAGTGAACTCGGGGAATTCGGCGACGGAGAGTTTTTCGGAATGGTCGCGCAGGGCGCGGGGACGGTTGAAGACCCGGGCACCCTCGGCCTCCGCCCGTTCAAGCAGCCAGGTGGCTGCGAGATATTCGTTGTCGAAGGGGGGATCCTGGCGCATGAGGACGGCGTCGAAATGGGCCAGCGGGACTTCCTCGCGGCCGGTTTCCCGGTACCAGTCCCGGTCGTCGTCGTTCAGTTCTAGAGTGATGGCTTCGCCCCGCACCGTGGGACCGCCGTCGCTCCGGGGGTATCGCCAGCCCAGGCTGGGCGCCTCGATGGCGAAGATCGCGTGGCCCCGGACTTGGGCGGCTCGCATGAGCGCCACCGAGGAATCCTTCCAGGCCTTGAGATGGGCCAGCGGATCGACCACGAAGGCCAGTCGCAGTGGAAGACCTGGGCGCGTCGGAAGGGCGGGCGGGAGGAAGTCCATGGGCCGGGGTCAGGCGGCCTCGGGGGCCGTCCGCTCCAGTTCAATGGCGGCCGCCAGGGCGGCAAGGCGGGCAACGACGCCGTAGGCGTAGAAGCGATTGGGGGGGTCGTCCGGATTGCAACCCGGCGCGGGTAGACTGCAGGAGGTCTCGAACGCCAGAGGTTCGAAATGCATCCCGGGGGCGTTGAGATTCTCGTCCTTGCCGCGATTGCTATGCACCCGGTAGAAGCCGCCGACCACATAGCGGTCGATGAGGTAGATCACCGGCTCGGCCACCGCGTCATGGACGGTCTCGCAGGTGGGAACGCCTTCCTGGATGAGGACCTCGCTGACCGCCAGGCCTTCCTTGATGACGCTCATCTTGTTGCGCTGTTTGCGGTTCAGGCCGATGACCTCGTCGGCGTCGCGGACGGTCATGACACCCATGCCGTAGGTGCCGGCGTCGGCCTTGACCACGACGTAGGGCGTTTCGTCGATGCCGTACTGGCGGTATTTCTCCCGGATTTCGTCAAGGACGGCGGCGACGTTGGCCGCCAGACACTCTTCGCCCTGGCGCTCATGGAAATTGACGCTGCGGCAGACCGAAAAGGCGGGGTTGATGCGCCAGGGATCGATGCCGATGTGTTCGCCGAAGGCCGTCGCCACTTCGGCATAGGCGGTGAAGTGATGGGACTTGCGGCGCACCGCCCAGCCGGCGTGAAGAGGGGGCAGGACGAATTGCTCGTTGAGGTCTTGGAGTATCGGCGGGATCCCGGCCGAGAGATCGTTGTTGAGCAGGATCGCGCAGGGGTCGAATCCTTCGAGGCCCAGTCGGTAGGGACCCCGTTTCAGGGGTTCGAGTACCAGGGTTCCGCCGTCGGGCAGGTCGACGGGGGTGGGCGCGGCGATCTCCGGCAAAAGCGTCCCGATGCGTACGTTCAAGCCGGTCAGGGAGAGCAGGTGGGCAAGCCGGGCAACGTTCTGCAAATAGTAGACGTTGCGCGTGTGATTTTCCGGGATGAGGAGCAGGTTGCGGGCATCGGGGCAGATCTTCTCGATGGCGACCATGGCCGCATGGACACAGAGGGGCAGGAAGGCCGGGTTGAGGTTGTTGAATCCGCCGGGAAAGAGATTGGTATCCACCGGGGCCAGCTTGAAACCCGAATTCCGCAAATCGCACGAGGCGTAGAAGGGGGGGGTGTGGTCTTGCCATTGCCCCCGCAGCCAATGTTCGATGGCCGTGCTGTTGTCGAGGAAGCGGCGCTCGAGGTCGAGCAGGGGACCCGACAGGGCGGTGGTGAGGTGGGGAACCATGGAAACTCCGGGGTGCTGCCGTAGGGAACTATCTTACACGGCGGGATTCAGGTGGGGCGCGAACGAGGCCGGGAGAGGGGCGTTTTCCAGACTGCGCTGGGTGAACAGAAAACGGCCGTCGCAGACGAAGCCCAGGGCTTCCCAGTCTACGGCGTTGAGGCGGGCGCAGAGGTCGGCCAGGTCGGCATCGGCGCGACGGGGAAAGAGGGCGAGGACGGCGCCGTCGTAATGGGGGCAGGAATGGAGAAAGAACGGAGCGGGCCGGCGGGTCTTGCCGTTCACATAGATGCGGGGGGCGTCGGTTTCCGGATAGCCGCGGCCCCACTGCCACCAATTGCTTTCGTCGTAGGGTCGGATGCGGCGCGCAATCAGCCGGGCCTTGTGAGGCAGCAGAGCAGGATGGGGGCCGGGGCCGCCGGGGGGCTGCCAGATCATGCGCCGGGTTTCGCCGCTGGTGGCAGTGCGGGAGCAGACGAATTCGCGGGTGCCTAGGACAGGGTCGGTGTAGACGTCGTCGGCACCCGATACGGCACCCACCTTGACCGAGAAGAGGTCGCCCAGATGGAGCGGATGGTCCTCCCTGGAAAAACATAAGTGGCCACTCACTTCCTTGAATACCCTTTTTTCCCATTGAGGGTGTCTCAGGGCCGAGGCGAGATCGGCGCCGCGGGGAAGGGTGGCGTAGCTCGCACGGCGGGTCAGGTCGTCGGCTTCGAAGCGCCAGATGAGGCAATTGGGTACCGCGCCGGCGAATACCCGGGCATCGCCCAGGTCGATCACGTCGGTGAGGGTGCCGCGGGTGTACAGCCAGCGGTTGAGGGTCACCGCCGAGGTCGTTTTGAGGAAGTCCCGCGGGGTGATGAAGATCAGTTCGCCGCCCGGTTCCAGGTGGCGCACCGCCTTTTCGATGAAAAAGAGGTAGAGGTTGGAGCGGCCGTCAAAGTGCTGCCGGTTCAGCAGTTGTCGCGTCTCGGGCGCGATGTCCTGGAAGCGCACATAGGGGGGATTTCCGATGATTGTATGGAAGCGCTCACTCTCAGGATAAGCAAAGAAATCCATGACGATGGCCCCTGGCGGAGCGTGTCTAGGGTCGATTTCGACGGCCACGCATCCGGGAATGCGACGGGAAAAGGCACCGTCCCCGGCCGAGGGTTCGAGCACCCGGCCGCTGCGCCTGCGTAGGGCGAGCATCGCTTCGACGACGGCGGGCGCGGTGAACACCTGCCCGCGGGCCGCCACGTCCAGGACGGCGGGCGCGGGTACGATCGAGGTCGGTTCGGCGAGATCTTGCAAATCGAAAATCACAGACGGTAGTCCGAAGCGGCCAGCCGTTCCAATCGACCCAGCACCTGGGCGAATTCGTCCTCGCCCTCGGCGGCTTGGTCGAAGAATTGCAGAGCCGTATCGAGGGTGTCGCGGACGAGGTCGCCGACGAAGTTTTCCTGGATTTCCGAAAGGCCGAGGGTGCCCAGCGTTCGGGCCAACCCTTCGAGCCGGTCCATGATGTGCCGCTGGCCGGCCAGGCGATTGTCGACGATGCGCTGATTGGTCCGCTGCAGGGCATTGCGCAATTCGGCAAGCGAGCCCTCGATGCCGAGTTTCTGCAAGTCGCGTTCGTTGGCGGCATCGATGCCGCTCACCCGAATATCGGCGCTTTCCGCGAGAACTGCCAAATGATCCCGCAGGCGGCCTACCTTGTCCGGGTCGTCCATGGGGAGGTTGTTCACCAGCAGGGAGACATGCTTGTAATTGACCACCGCCCGCGAGCCGAATTCGAAGATGCGGCCCATTTCCCGCATGGTGTCGAGCACCGACGCCTGCAGGGGAGAGAGTTCGCCCTCGGTGGACACGGTCATCCGCTCGCCCCGGGCGCGGATCTGCACGGCGCCGCGCAGGCCCCAGGCCCCCATGGCGGAGACCAGGCCGCGGGCGATGCTGTCTAGGCTGGCCGCTGCGGCACCCTGGCGCAGGAAATCGATGACCACGCCGAGATCGCCCATGGAACTCATCGCCGAGAAGGCGGCCCGCGTCGCCGAGGCCGATTGGGCCGCCAGTTGCCGCAGGCTTTCCCTCTGCCGTACGACCGTGGCCACCTTGTGGCGGAGTTCCGCTGCCGCGATGGGCTTGGTGATGAAGTCGTCGCCTCCCGCTTCGTAGGCGGCCAGCCGCTCGGGGGCGGTATCGTGGGCAGATACGAAGATGACCGGTACGTCCCCGCCATACTCCCGCAGTCGCCGGCAGGTGTCGTAGCCGGAAAGCCCCGGCATTTCGATATCCAGGAGTACGGCGTCGAAATCGGCATGCGCGGCGATGAAAGCGTCGCCGTCCGCGTAGGCGGAGACGGCGTATTCTCCCTCGAGCAGGCGGGCCAGAATCATCCTCTGGGGCGCATTGTCTTCGACGATGGCGATCCGGTGCTTGGCGGACATGGTCTTCGCTCCCCGGGGCTCAGTCGCGGGTGACCGAAAGGACGGGCTGGGTTTCGGTTTCCGAGACCAGCACGGTCAGCAGATTGGTCACCAGGCGAACCCGATCTTCCTGGTTGAGGGAGACGATGCTCGCTTGCTCCAGTTCATCCAGGGCCTGGCGCACCATCCCGACGGCGCCCTCGACAATGCGCTGGCGGGCGGCAATCACCGCTTCCGCCTGCTGGCGCCGCAACATGGCGTTGGCGATTTCCGGGGCGTAGGCGAGGTGGGCGATCTTGGCTTCGACCACTTCCAGCCCGGCGATGGCCACGTGCTCCTGGATGGTCCGGCCGAGGAGTTCGGCGACCGCCTCGAGATCGCCCCGCAGGGAATTGCCTCCCCGGGCGTCGCCGTCGTAATAGCGAGTGCTTGCTACCGCGCGAACCGCCGATTCGCTTTGGATGATGACGAAGGCCGCGTAGTTTTCGACCTCGAAGGCGGCTTTCGCGGTATCGGAAACCCGCCAGGCGATGACCGCAGCGACCTCGATGGGATTGCCGGCCTTGTCGTTGACCTTGATGGCCGGGGTGTTGAGATTGGCGACGCGCAGGGAAATCTTCTGGCGACTGCACAGGGGGTTGTACCAGAAGAAGCCGTCTTCCCGGATCGTCCCCGCATACTTGCCGAAAAAGGTGAGCACGGCGGCGATGTTCGGTTCGAGGATGACGAAGCCCTTGCCCAGGAAGAACAGCAAGGGAATCAGCGGAACCAGGCGCAGGGGAGGCTGGCCGTAAGCCAGGAGTTCGCCGACGAAGCGCCAGCCGAGCCACGCGAAGGCACCTAGCCAGAGGGCAAGCGCCAACCAGCCGGAAAGGGAGAAGGCGGCGCGTTCGGCGAGTTCGGTGCGGGGAGGGCTGGCCATGGGAGGGATGTCCGGAATGGAGTTCGTCTATTCTACCCGAGGGGGGGCATGTCCTTGAAAGCAGGTACAATTCGCCCCCTCGCCGACAATCGTCGGCCACCCCCTCCCGAGTAGAGAGTCACCATGCTGGTCGCAGCCAACATCACCATGCAGTTCGGGGCCAAGCCCCTGTTCGAGAACGTCAACGTCAAGTTCGGCGAAGGCTATCGCTATGGCCTGATCGGCGCCAACGGCGCCGGCAAATCCACCTTCATGAAAATTCTCTGCGGGGCTCTGGAACCGTCCGCCGGCAATGTCTCCAAGGACCCCCACGAGCGCATGGCCTACCTGCGCCAGGACCAGTTCGCCTACGAGGACGTGCGGGTGCTCGACGTGGTCATGATGGGCCACGAGGCGATGTGGGCCGCCATGCAGGAGCGGGATGCCATCTATGCCAACCCCGAGGCCAGCGAGGACGACTACATGAAGGCCGCCGACCTCGAACATCACTTCGCCGAATACGGGGGCTACACGGCGGAAGCCCGGGCGGGCGAACTGCTTCTGGGCGTGGGCATCCCCACCGAGCAGCACGACGGCCCCATGAGCCAGGTGGCGCCGGGCTGGAAGCTGCGGGTCCTGCTCTGCCAGGCGCTCTTCGCCAATCCGGACATCCTGCTGCTGGACGAGCCGACCAACAACCTGGACATCAATACCATCCGCTGGCTGGAAGACGTGCTCAACGCCCGGGAATCGACCATGGTCATCATTTCCCACGACCGCCACTTCCTGAACCAGGTGTGCACCCACATGGCCGACCTGGATTACGGCAAGATCACGACCTACGCCGGCAATTACGACGACTTCATGGAGGCCTCCGCCCAGGCTAGGGCTCGCCAGTCGGCCGCCAACGCCAAGGCCAAGGAACGCATCGCCGAATTGCAGACCTTCGTCCGCCGCTTCTCGGCCAATGCCTCCAAGGCCAAGCAGGCCACCAGCCGTTTGAAGCTCATCGACAAGCTGAAGCCCGAAGACGTCAAGCCTTCGTCCCGCCAGTACCCGTGGATCCGCTTCGAGTACGACGACAAGGAAAAGCTGCACCGCCAGGCCGTCGAAGTGGAAAACCTTTCCTTCGCCTACCCGGGATCGGAGCGCAAGGTCTTCAACAACCTGAGCTTCACCATCAATGCCGGCGAGAAGATCGCCATCATCGGCGAGAACGGCGTAGGCAAGACGACCTTGCTCAAGCTTCTGATGGGCGAGCTCCAGCCCCAGTTCGGTACCCTCAAGTGGGCGGAGAAGGCCAAGCCGGGCTACTACGCCCAGGACCACTCGGCCCTGTTTCAGTCCGATATCAGCCTGACCGACTGGATCGCCGCCGACGCCCGGGATTCGGCCGGCGAGGGCGGCGACGTGGAGACGCTCATCCGCGGCACCCTCGGCCGTTTGCTTTTTTCCGGCGACGAGGTGAAGAAACCGGTCAAGGTCATCTCCGGCGGCGAGCAGGGCCGCATGCTCTTCGGCAAGCTCATGCTGCAGCGGGGCAACGTTCTCATCATGGACGAACCGACCAACCACCTCGACATGGAATCCATCGAAGCCCTCAACAGCGGCCTGGAGAAATTCCCCGGCACCCTGGTCTTCGTCTCCCACGACCGGGAGTTCGTCTCGTCGCTCTCGACCCGGGTCTTCGAGGTCAAGGGCGATGGAACCGTGGTCGACTACCTGGGCGGCTACGAGGACTACCTGGCCAGCCAGGGCGTCCAATAGTCATTGGGGTCTTCCCCCGGCGGCCATCATCCGGATCAGCCGCACGCAGTCCACATCGGACTGGTGGTAGGCCGATTTGATGTATTCCACATAGGCGCTGTCCTCGGAGGCGGGGTCGACGGCGAAGGACGTGGCGTAGGTAAAGCGCAGGAAGAGATAGCCGGGTTCCGGCTCCTCGATGGCGATGGTCAGGCTGCCGCCGGCGTGGTTCGCGGCGGGGAGGATGTCGAAGCGTACCCAATGGTGATGCTCCTGGGTCACCTTGTCTTCGATCACGGCGGCACCGAAATTCAGTCGCCGTAGCAGGCCTTCCGGGGTGCGCTCGACAATGACGCAGGATTCCAGCCCAGGCAGGAAGGGGGTCGGGTCTTCCACCCTCGCGATGAGGCCGGACCACACCTGCTGCCTTGAAAGGGGCGGGATCAGGGGATTCCCGGGGTCGTTGATGGCGATCAGATGTTCGAAGTTCATGCCCGGATGTTAACATCCCCCCATGCAGCTCGAACGCCTCCTTCAGCGTCAGGGATTCGGGACCCGCAAGGGCTGCCGGGCGCTCGTCCGCCAGGGGCGGGTCGCGTTGGCCGGGCAGACCTGTGACGACCCTTTCGTCGAGGTGGATACCGACGGTCTGGTGTTCAGTGTCGACGGAACCGTGTGGCGGTGGCAGGAGTCGGCTACGGTCATCCTCAATAAGCCCGCCGGCTACGAGTGCTCGCAGCGTCCCCGGCACCATCCGTCAGTTCTCGAACTCTTGCCCGGACCGCTGCGGGAACGGGGGGTGCAGCCGGTAGGACGGCTCGACGAGGACACCACCGGTCTCCTCATCGTCACCGACGACGGGAGCCTCAACCATCGCCTCTCGTCGCCCCGCAAAAAGCTGCCCAAGGTCTATGTCGCGACCACCGCCGACCCGCTCGATGCCATCCAGGTGGAGCGCTTGCTGGCCGGGGTCGTCCTCAACGACGATCCCGAACCGGTCGCTGCGGCGGGGGCGGAAATCGTCGCCCCCAACCGTCTGCGCCTTACGCTGACCCAGGGCAAGTACCACCAGGTCAAACGCATGATCGGCGCCGCCGGCAACCGGGTCGTCGCCCTGCATCGGGAATCCATCGGCGGCCTCTCCCTGCCGCCGGACCTGCCGCCCGGTGCCTGGCGCTGGCTGGAAGCTGCCGACCTGCAACGCCTGGAAGGAACGCCATGACCCTGACCGAAATGCGCTACATCATCGCCCTGGCCCGGGAACGGCACTTCGGCAAGGCGGCGGACGCCTGCCACGTCAGCCAGCCCACCCTTTCGGTGGCGATCAAGAAGGTCGAAGGCCAGTTGGGCGGCGCACTCTTCGAGCGCAATGCGGCGGAAGTGCGCATCACCTCTTTGGGCGAGCGCGTGGTGGCCCAGGCCCGCCGGGTTCTGGAGGAATCGGTCAAGCTCGAGGAAATCGCCAAGGAAGGTCGCGACCCCCTCGCCGGTCCGTTGCGTTTGGGCGTCATCTATACCATCGCTCCCTATCTCCTGCCGCCTCTGATCCCGGCCTTGCACCGCTGCGCTCCGGCCATGCCGCTCTTCCTCAAGGAGGACTTCACCGGCAATCTGATCCCGGCGCTGAAATCCGGCGAACTCGACGTCATCGTCATCGCCCTGCCCATCGACGAACCGGGCCTGGTGGCTCAACCGGTCTACGACGAGCCTTTCCGGGTGGTGGTCCCCGCCGGTCATCCGTGGTCCCGCCGCCCGGAAGTGGAGGCCGCCGAACTCGACGGCCAGGACCTGCTGCTCTTGGGCCAGGGCAATTGCTTCCGCGACCAGGTGCTCGAATCGTGCCCTCACCTGAACGGCCCCGACGCCCTGGAGCATTCCCTGGAAGGCAGTTCCCTGGAGACGATCCGCCACATGGTCGCCAGCGGTGCCGGCGTCGCCGTCATGCCCAGCACCGCGGCCGATCCCCTGGATGGCAAGGAATCCCTGGTCAAGGTACTACCCTTCGTCGGTCCATCTCCCTCCCGGCGCGTGGGTCTCGTCTGGCGCGTGACCTTTCCCCGTCCCCAGGCCATCGACGCCGTACGGGCGGCGGTGCTGGGGTGCAAGCTGCCGGGGGCGACGGCAGTACGGTAGTCTGTTTCACGTGGAACGACACGAGTGCAGCGGGCACAGAAATCTCTGCTCGCGCGAGGGTCCTGCGGCGCTTCCCTTGCTCTGCCATCGGTAGATAGGGCATGGCATGCACGTGCCTAACGGGCTTTTCTAGAAGGGATAAGCCGAACTGTTCCGTCATAGATGGGTATCGTCGCTATGGCGCTGAACTAAGGTTGACCCCAGAGGTCCACCTCTGCAAATTGGATAGAGGCGAATCGATCATCCCCAGGCCAAGGGCTGTCATGGCTGTGCGGCAAGCAGACGAGCCTGGGGGACGGTCAAGTTGAGTGGAAATCCCAGGGGAGTCGGCCGCCCGCCGGCTAGTTGAGCGATCGCGTCATGCCTTGCGATCCGACCCTGCCATCATCTCTTAAAAGCAAAGTGAAATTACGTGACGAAGAAGATCTCGCCTCTTTGGAACCCGACTTATAGCGTCGGTCATGACGTCCTCGATGCTCAGCACCGCATGATCCTGAAGCTTTGTGACGAAGTCGGAGCGTTCGAGACGAATCCGAGTGCTTCGATCGCGGAGATCCAGATGGTCTTCAATCAGCTCCGGCTGTATGCCCAGATCCATTTCGTCACCGAGGAGGAAATTCTGGCTTCGATCGAGTATCCGGAACTCGACCTGCAAAGGGGTGAGCATGACGAATACTGGGACACGCTCGGCGTACGATTCGGAGCGGTCGCCAAGGGCGAGGTCGACTATGCCGGTCTTCGGGAATTTCTGGTCGGGTGGTGGCAACGACACATTCTTGTCTCGGACATGCGCTACAAGGAAGCGCTGAAAGGCTTGGCGCCCGCGAAGACGAAGCTAGACCGGGAGTACGCGACCGCTGCGCTGGATACGCTCGCAGTGCCGGGGCTGGATGGAGCCAAGGTTCTGTCTGCGCCGGTAAGCAAGGAAAGCACGGCACGTTCTGAGATGTTCCTCGATCAGCTCGCCACCCTCTATCCGAAATGTCCGGTATGCGGGCCGGACGACCGGCCGAAGCGCTGCGATGCGCAGCGGTGTCGACTTTCCGGCGGATGCGATTTCGCCATTCGGGAATTTCTGCAGATCGCAGAAAAGGTGTCCAAGAAGCACTTCGACGAGGAGCGCTTGGTCATGCACTGGATTGGCGATATCGACCACGAGCAGGTCCATCGCGAAGCGCACAAACGGCTCCTGGAAATTGTTGCCGAAATCGGGCGGGCCTACCAGCCGCAGGGCGACCGGTTGAAGACGATGCAGGACATTGTCGCTTGGGGCGAACGGGTGCAGGAACACAAGCGAACCGACGACATCGATTTTCGGCGCTTGTGGGCTCTGCGCGAAAAGCAGCTTGCCTAGCCGATTGAGTTTCAAGCGGTCCGGTCGGTTCGGCGACTTATTTGCGCCAGTCCCGCGTCTTCGAGATCAGGAAGGAAACCCGGCTTACTGCGCCTCTGGCGCCTTGGCCTGCCGTAAGGTAGGGTGAAGGGTGTTCTGATCGGGAGATTTCCATGCGCAAGATTCTCTTTACCGCTGCCCTCGTCCTCGCGCCGACTCTGGCCCCGGCGGTGGATATCAATGTCAATGTCGGTTCGGTACGGGTGGAAGGTCCGGGTGGGGTCTCGGTCACCTTCGGTTCCCGCAACGATCGCGGGTATTACTGGGATGGCTACGAATGGCGCGATCCCGACTACTGGCGGCGCCACGACGGACCCCGCGGCGAACGCTACTACACCGGCCGGGGGAAGGGCGGAGCCCATCGGGATGGCGGCTTCTGTCCGCCAGGACAGGCCAAGAAGGGGAACTGCTGACCGCGTCGTCCGGTAAGGCCGGGCCGGTCGCGGATGCCATCGCTTTGGTTGAGAACCCGGTCGGATTCGGTGGCCGCGCGCCTTTCTGTCCGCTCCGAAAGCAGGGCGGATAGGGTCGCCACAGACTCCGTGGACCACTCGGGTGGGCCCCGGAGGGATCAGCCCGCCTTGGCCTTGCGGCCGCTACCCTTTGTCTTTTCCCGCTTGCCCGGTGCCGCGCGCCCGGTGGCGCCCGCCTGATCCAGCCAGATCAAGCCGTCCAGATAAGGCAACCAGTGCCGCAGGTAGGCTGGCGCGATTTCCCGTAGGCGCTGCAAAGCACGCATGGCGAGAAATTCGGGGTTGAAGGGGCCGGCGTTTTCCGGCACCTGGGCCAGTGCCTGGGCGAGCTGTTGGTCGATGCTCATCTGCGACCAGGTGCGCTGGAAGTAGGCCACCGATTTCAGTTCGCCCCGGGGCGCGACGTCGGCGGCGGCGTGGTGCGGGTGGCTGGGCGCTTCCGGCAGGGCGTGGTCACGGATATGGGCGAGGAGTTCAGCCAGGGGGCTGGCAGGCGGCGCCGAATCGCCGGTTGCGAGCGCGTTCGCCGAAGGCGAAGCCGCGCAGCGTTCCCCCAGGGCTGTGGCTGCCCGGACCAAGCGTTCGTCCAGCCGCCGCCGGGCTTCGCCGCTGTGGCCCTCGGCCCGGCGGGCCAGTGCTTCGAGAAAGCGAAAACGCACCGGGTCGCGGCCCTCGGCGCCGCTCGCCCGCAGGGCGTCGAGCAGGGCGGCGGCGGGCGTGGCGGCGTCCGGACCGGCTTCGGCCATCAGGCCTCCGGCTTGCTGCGGGCGGTTTTCGGCACCGGCGCCATTTCCACCCGCCGGTTCCTGGCCCGGCCGGCGGCATCGTCATTGGATGCCACCGGCTGCTGGGGTCCGAAAGCGGCAGCGAAAATGGCGTCGGACGGCAGGCCCGCCTCGATCAGGGCCCGCGTCACGGTCAGCGCCCGCTGCGCCGAAAGCTCCAGGTTGTCGGCGAACTGCCGGTTGCTGCCCAGCACCGGACGGTCGTCGGTGAAGCCGCTCACCATCAGCATCTCTTCCCGGGCGCCCAGGTAGGCGGCCAGCGGCGCCGCCAGGGTCTTCAGGAGTTGCCGGCCCTCGGGCTGCAACTGATCCGAATTGAGGGCGAAGAGCACGCTGCCGCTGATGCCGATGCGGCCATCGGCGAAGGTCACCCGGCCCGAGGCCAGGGGGATGGCCAGGGCCTTTTCCAGGGCCTGGCGGCGTTGCTCTTCCACCTGCCGCTTCTTGACCTCGGCCTCCAGGCTGCTCACCAGGTCGAGCTGCACGCCCAGCACCCCCACCAGGATGATGACGAAGGCCCCCAGCAGCCCCGCCATGAGGTCGCCGAAGACCGCCCAGACGGGCGCGGTGGGCTCGAGGGTTTCGCTGTGGTCCATGGTCAGGCTGCGGCGGCCAGGGCGGGTTGCCGGCCGGAGAGCTCTTGCAGGTCATCCACCATGCGCTTCTGGGAGAGGATGCTGAGGTCGATGATCTCCCGCGCCTGGGCCACGTAGTAGGCGAGCTGGTCGTCGCTGCGCGCCAGCGTCTTGCCCAGGGCGCCCTCGATGCGCTCCAGGGCGGCCATGAGCTGATTGTTGCTGTCGCTGAAGCGCTCCACGGCGAGCCCGAAGGCCTCGCCCAGGCTGGCCACCTCGGCGGCGCTGCCGGTGACTTGTGCCGCCACCATATCGAGCCGCGCCGATTCCGCCTCCAGCCGCTCCTCCAGCCGGCCGCCGGCCCGCTCCAGCAAGGTGGCGGCGGAAGCCACCAGGGCGTCGATGGCGCCTCGCTGCTCGGTGGAGGCGTGGTTGATGGCATCCAGCAGGGCGCCCAGGGTTTCCATGATGCGGCTGCGTTCTTCCAGTAGGGTGTTGTCCCGGGCGATGCTGGCGGAAAGCTCCTGGCGCAACTGGCCGATGACCTCGGCGGCGGCCTTGGGCGCCTCCGCCGCCGTCTGCATCAGGCGCGACACTTCGGCTATGGTGCCGCTGGCCTGGGCCTTGCTGTCGGCGCTGATGGCGGTGGCCGTTTCCCGCAGGGTGTGGCAGATGGCCTCCTGCTGGGCGAGGGTCTGGGCGCCTGCCGCCTGCCACTCCTGGCGCAGGCCGGCGCCCATGGCTTCCAGGGCCGTGGCCAGGGCGGTCTGGCGTTCCCGGTCGCCGGCGGCCAGTTCGCCCCGCAGGGCGGTGTGGGCCTCGCCCACGGTGGCGAGCAGGGCCTCGGCCCGCTGGGCGAAGGTTTCGGCAAAGCCGGCGAGGGCGGCTTGCCACTCGGCGGCCACCCGGTCGCTGGTGCCTTCGTGCTTGGCCAGGGCGGTGCGCCAGGTGTCGGCCACGCTTTCGGCAGTGGCGATGAAGCGCTCGGCCAGGGCAGTGAAACGGGCCTCGGCGGTGGCCGCCAGGGTGTCGTGCAGCGCCGCGGTGTCCTTGGCCAGGGCGGCGGTGGTAGCGGCCAGCTCGCTCTGGCGGGTGGCGTGGGCAGCTTCCACGCCGGCCAGCAGCGCGGCGGCGCGCTGCTCGAAGGTGGCGGCGTAGCTGGCCAAAGCGGCTTCCGTGCTCGCGGCCTGCCGTTCACCGGTTAGCTGTTGGTGGCCCAGGGCAGCCTGCCAGCCTTCCGTTACAGAGGCGGCGGTGGTGGCGAAGCGCTGGGCCACGCCGTCGAGCTGGGTTTGCACTGTGGCCGCCACGCCGGCGTGCAGGGCGGCGGTTTCGCGGGCGATGCCGGCCATGGTGGCTTCCACCACGGGCTGGATGGTCTGGCCGGCGAGGCGGGCGCTTGCGCTGAGGCTGGCATTTAGGGAGCGATCCACCGAAGCCGCCAGTTCGCCGTAGGCGCCCCGGGCTTCGGCGTAGAAGCCTTCCTGCCCGGCCAGCAGGCGCTCGCCGAGGGCGCGGTGGTGGGTTTCCATCTGCGCCATCATGGCCTGCAGCTGTTCCACCACCGCCGGCAGGGCCTGGGCCTGGCCTTGCAGGGCCTTGAAGGTTTCCTGTCGCTGGTGGGTGAGGGAAAAGCCGCGCAGGGTGGTGGCGATGCGGCTATCCAGCAACTGACCGGCCAGCAGCCGCTCCCGGCGGCAGAGGGCGGAGATGAGCCCCAGCATGGCCGAGGCCGCCACGCCGGCGACGGAGGTGCCGAAGGCCAGCCCCAGGCCCTTGACCGGGGCGGCCAGGGCGGCGCGGATGGTGTGCAGGTCGGTGGTGCTTTCCAGGGCCAGGACGGCGCCGTTCAGGGTGACCACCATGCCGAGGAAGGTGCCGAGCATGCCCAGCAGCACCAGAAGGCCCACCAGATAGGGCGTCACCGCCGGGCCGGGCAAGCCGACTCGCTCGCCCTCGACGCGCAGGCGCACGGCGTTCTGCAGGGAGGGGTGGATGCGGCCCAGCCAGGGGCTGAGTTCGGGGAGATCGGCGGGTAATTCGGCCAGGGCGCGGGTGAGCGATGCCGTAGCCTGGTCGAAACGGCGCAATTCCGAAGCGCCGACCCCATAGACGGCACCGATGAGCGCCGTCATGGCCAGGGCCAGGGGGCTGGCGCCCACGTAACCGGCACCCACCCAGGCCACCGCGGCGAGGCCCGCAAAAAAGGCCGTCCAACAGAGTTTCTTGTTCATTGCTTCGTCACTTCCTCGATACCCAGCGCCTCGATCAACCCGGCCACGGGCGCCAGGCGCAATTCCAGTTCCGCCAGCAGCACCGCCCGCAGGTCCTTGCAAAAGGCGGTGAGCCAGCCCCCCGGCTGCAGCCAGCGCTGCACATCGTCCGCCCGTTCGCCCATGGCCGCCACGTGCGCTGCGTGCAGGTGCGCGAAGCGCCTGGCCAGCAGCAAGGGCACCGTCGCCAGCAGGTTGCGCTCGCGGGCGCCCAGGGCCTGCTCCAGCACCGCATCCAGATCGGCGAGTTGCTTGAGGGCGGGGGAGCGGCCCGCCAGCGCCGCCCGCGCATTGGCGCGCAGGGGGGCGATGCTGCCGCCCATGTCCCGCTGGTGGGCGAGGACATACCGGTGATAGGGGTCGAAATCCGCCGCACTTTCGGTAGCGGCACCCAAGGCCGGAAGGGGCAATTTTACCCGGGACGGACCCGGATTGAGCACCCCGTCATTGACAATGGATTCGGCGAGGAAATTCCGCACCCGGGCATATTCCGCCCGCAGGGTCTCGGCACCCGCCGCCGGCGCAGCGCCGCGCAGGCTGCCGCCACCCGCCAGGGCGCCGGAAAGGGCGATGGAATCCGTAAAGTCCAGCCACTGCCCCAGCCGCTCCGCCACGGTCGGCCGCCCCTCGCCGACCTCCGCCACCGCCATCTCGGCCAGCACGCGCACCAGCCGGGAACTGGTGAAACTCGATCGCGGCAATGCCTGCGCCATACAAAAACCGACTTCCGACTGCTGAAAGGGGGGGGTAGG
>DAORDK010000049.1:0-24130 GCA_035345935.1 Rhodocyclaceae bacterium
CTAGGCTTTCCGCAGGGCTGCTTGGCAGCCGGTGGATCGCCGCCGAGCGGTCGTTCCTCGCAGCCCGGATCCCGCCACGGGGTGCGGGAAGACGGCGCTAGCGAGCCAACTCCTCGCGGTCGCGAAAGAACTCCAAGGCTTCGGGATTCGCCAGGGCTTCGACATTCTTGACGGGCTGGTGGTGCACCACGTTTCTGACCGCCAGTTCGACGATCTTGCCGCTCTTGGTGCGGGGAATGTCCTGGACTTGCACCACGCGGGCGGGGACGTGGCGGGGGGTGGTGTTGTCCTTGATCCGCTTCTTGATGCGGTCCACCAGGGCGGCGTCGAGGGCCACGCCTTCCTGGAGCTTGACGAAGAGCACGACGCGTACGTCGTCGCTCTTGCCCGGCGGCCAGTCCTGGCCGATGACCAGGGATTCGAGAATTTCCGGCAACTGCTCCACCTGGCGATAGATTTCCGCCGTGCCGATGCGCACTCCGCCTGGATTCAGGGTGGCGTCGGAGCGGCCGTAGATGATCACGCCGCCATGCTCGGTCAGTTCGGAAAAATCGCCGTGGCACCAGATATTGGCGAAGCGTTCGAAATACGCAGCCCGGTATTTCCTGTTGTCGGGGTCGTTCCAGAAACCTACCGGCATCACCGGGAAGGGTTTGGTGCACACCAGCTCGCCCTTCTCGCCTCGTACCGGCACACCGTTCTCGTCGAACACATCCACCGCCATGCCCAGACCCCGGCACTGGATCTCGCCGCGGTACACCGGCAGCAGCGGATTGCCCAGGACGAAGCAGGAAATGATGTCTGTCCCGCCGGAGATCGAGGCCAACAAGAGATCCTGCTTGATTTCCCGATAGACCCAGTCGAAGCCTTCCGGCGACAGGGGGCTCCCGGTCGAGAACACTGCGCGCAGGGCGCCGAGATCGTGGGTCCGGCCCGGGGTCAGGCCCAGCTTGGCGGCGGCGTCGATGTACTTCGCCGAGGTGCCGAAGTGGGTCATGCGCTCGGCCTGGGCGTAGTCGAAGAGGATGGTTCCGCTGCAGGCAAAGGGGGATCCGTCGTAGAGCAGCAGAGTGGCGCCGGAGGACAGGCCCGACACCAGCCAGTTCCACATCATCCAGCCGCAGGTGGTGTAGTAGAACAGGCGGTCGCCAGGCCGTACGTCGCTGTGCAACTGCTGTTCCTTGAGGTGTTGCAAGAGCACGCCGCCGTGGCAATGGACGATGCACTTGGGAACCCCGGTGGTGCCGGAGGAAAACATGATGAACAGGGGATGATCGAAGGCCACGCGGCGGAAGGGAATGTCGCCGGCCGGCTGGGCGGCGAGGGCAGCATCCCAGGTGAGGGCGTGGGCGATGCGCCCGACATCCGGGGTGGCGGCGAGGTAAGGCACGACGACGGTCCGGACCAGGGACGGCATTTGCGCGACCACTTCGGCGTTCTTCGCCAGGCAATCCACGGCCTTGCCGTTATACCAGTAGCCATCGACGCAGACGAGGACCTTGGGCTCGATCTGGCCGAAACGGTCGAGAACGCCCTGGACGCCGAAATCCGGCGAGGCCGAGGACCAGATGGCGCCCAGCGAGGCGGTGGCCAGCATGGCAATCAGGGTTTCCGGCAGGTTGGGCAGGTAGCCCGCCACCCGGTCGCCTTCGCCGACGCCGGCGGCCCTGAGGACGCCAATGAAGCGGGAGACATCGGCGTAGAGCCGATCCCGGGTCAGCCGCCGTTTGACCTTGGCCTCGCCCCAGAAGACCAGGGCATCGCTATCGTCCCGCCGCTGCAGCATGTTTTCCGCGTAATTGAGGCGCGCTTCGGGAAACCAGCGGGCGCCCGGCATGCGGTCGCCTTCGGCGAGAACCGTGGTGCCCTTCTCGCCGACTGCGCCGCAGAAATCCCATACCGATGACCAAAAGGCGGCGGGCTGGTCCACCGACCAGCGCCAGAGCTCTTCGTAGCTGCCGTGACCGGTGGATTGCATGAACTTCGCCATGCGGGTATCGCCCACGGTGGCGGGGTCGGGCCGCCAGAGGGGAGTGGAATCGGCGATAGAGGGCATGCTGTCTCCTGGCGGAAGGATTATTCGGCGTCGGGCTGCTGGTCGGGAGCCGCCTTTCGGAAGGCGTCGAGAACTTCGCAGGCGGCGACGATGCGGCGGAGGGTGGGCCATTGGTCCAGCGGGCAGTTGAAGCGGCGGGCATTGAAGACCTGGGGGATCAGGCAGCAGTCGGCCAGGGTCGGCGCGTCGCCGTGGCAGAAGGTTCCGGTACCGGGATCGCCGGCCAGGAGTTTCTCGACGGCGGCCAGTCCCTCATTCACCCAGTGGCGGTACCAGGCGTCCTTCTGGTCCTGACTGGCGCCGAATTCCCGGGCCAGGTATTGCAGGATGCGCAGGTTGTTCACCGGATGGATGTCGCAGGCGATGGTCTGGGCGATGGCCCGCACCCGGGCACGGCCGAGGGGGTCGGCGGGAAGCAGGGGCGGTTGGGGGTGGGTCTCGTCCAGGTATTCGACGATGGCCAGGGACTGGGTGAGGACGGCGCCGTCGTCCTCCAGGACGGGGACCGTGCCGAGAGGGCTCTTCTCGCGGTAGGCGGGCTGATGCTGTTGACCACCATCGCGCAGCAGGTGTACCGGGCTTGCGTCGTAGGGCAGCCCTTTGAGATTGAGGGCGATGCGCACCCGGTAGGCGGCGGAACTGCGGAAATAGGTATAGAGCGTGAGCATCGTACGTCCTAGCCTGATCGTTTCGTGAATCCTGCCGGAACCTGATCGGCGGCGACGGGCCGCAACCGCGGGAGTCCGGGTCCCGCCGACTCCTGGAAGGAAGCGCCTGGCCTGGAGCCCATGCTAGTACTTCTCGACCCGCTGCTCGATGGCGCCGAAGAGCGAAGCTCCGGCGTCGTCGAACATCTCGATGCGTACCGTGTCGCCGAACTTGAGGAAGGGCGTCTGCGGCTTGCCGGTCTCGATGGTCTCGTACATGCGCACCTCGGCCAGGCAGCAGTAGCCGACTCCGCCGTTGGCGACGGAGGAGCCGTGCAGGCTGCCCTGCCGGTTGGAGACGGTTCCCGAGCCGACGATGGAGCCGGCCTCCAGTTCCCGCGTCTTGGCAACGTGGGCGATCAGCTGCGGAAAGTTGAAGGTCATGTCCACCCCGGCATCGGGCCGGCCGAAGAGCTGCCCGTTCAGGTGCACGATGAGGGGGCGATGCAGCTTGCCATCGTGCCAGGCGCTTCCCAACTCGTCCGGCGTCACCGCCACCGGGCTGAACGCCGAGGCCGGTTTCGACTGGAGAAAGCCGAAGCCCTTGGCCAGTTCGGCGGGAATCAGATTCCTTGCCGACACGTCGTTCACGAGCATGAGCAATCGGATCGATCGCGCGGCCTCGGCTACGGTGGCGCCCAGAGGAACGTCGCCGGTGATGACTGCCACTTCGGCCTCGAGGTCGAGGCCCCAGTCCTCGGAAAGTGCGTAGATGGGGTCGCGGGGGCCGACGAAGGAATCGGATCCCCCCTGATAGATCAGAGGGTCGGTCCAGAAGTCCGGCGGCATCTCGGCGCCGCGGGCCCGCCGCACCAGCTCGACGTGATTGACGTAAGCCGAGCCGTCAACCCACTGGTAAGCCCGGGGCAGGGGCGAATGGCAGGCGGTGGGATCGAAGGGATCCGAGCCTGCGAGGGCACCACTGTCGAGCGCCTCGTAGACCTGTCGCAGTTGGGGCGCGACGTTTTCCCAGTCGTCGAGGGCGGCCTGCAGAGTGCGGGAAACGGCGGGGACAGGCTGGCAGCGGGTGAGGTTGCGGCTGACCACGACGAGGGTGCCGTCACGGCCGCCTTGCTTGAGGGTGGCGAGCTTCATCGGCTCATTCCCCGGTGTAGCTGCCGTCGTGCATCCAGCGGGCGTGCTGGGGAGCCCGCCTAGTCAGGGCCCATTCGTTGAGCATTGCCCATTTGACGTCGTCGAGCATCTTGGCCATCTTGGGGGTGCCGGTATTGAAAGTGAGTTCCAGGCGATGGCCCGAGGGGTCGAAGAAGTAGATGGACTGGAAGAGGGTGTGATCGGTGGGCCCGATGACGTCGATACCGTCGGCCTCCAGTCTGGCCTTCGCCTCCAGGAGGGTTTCCATGGAATCCACTTCCAGGGCGAGATGCTGGGTCCAGGCCGGGGTGTTTTCGTCGCGGCCCATGGGGGGCTTGGTGGGCAGTTCGAAGAAGGCCAGTACATTGCCCTGGCCGGCGTCCAGGAAGACGTGCATGTAGGGATCGGGCTCCTTGGTCGAGGGGACCTCGTTCTCGGCAATGGCCAGAATGAAGCGCATGTTCAGGTATTTGCCGTACCACTCGACGGTTTCCTTGGCGTCCTTGCAGCGGTAGGCGACATGGTGGATGCGTTTGATTTCCATGATACAGGCTCCGGTTAGACGCAAGGGCGGGCGCGTTGCATGGTTTCGCCGGGGACGGAGAGTCCGCCCCTGGAGTTGGACAGCTGTCGGGCGAGCTTGGCACGGACCGGCGCTCCGCGGGCCGCCGAAATCGCAGCGGGTCCCTGTCTGGGCCTCGGCGCAACCGCCGCTCGGCGAGACGGTGCTGACTGCGCAGCTGCCGGGTTCGAAGGAGTCGGGTTGAACGTCGAGGGCCATGTCGAATGGACTTTCTTCGTGGTCTGCAGTCGTGCGGGCGAGGGCCGGGCTCGCCAGCGCAGGAGCGTCAACCCGCCATCCGGTGGCGCTCTGTTGGTCCGGGCGGCGAAGCTGGACGCTGGGCGCTTGGCTGCAAGTTCTATGATCTCCCGCAGCAGGGGCACGCCCGACTTTCGCGGAAGGCTTTGCTGCTACGGTAATAGGTTCGACCGGAATCCCTCCGCAGGTCAACCCGGAGATCCCTTGGTTGTCGCCGTGGACCGGGTTATCCGCTCGGGAAGCGCTACGGTTTTCTCCGATGCTCGGAAGCCGGCTTCCTAATTGGGGAGATGAAGTCTGCCGGGCAAACGCCGCTTGCATCGCCTTGACGGCGTCAGATTGTGGAGCAGGTCGATGGCGTTGATGACATCGCGGCGACATGCGTTAAAGCCAGATCGGATTTGCGACGGATGCGCTCCTGCCTCGCCGACGAGAGGCGGAAATCGCCAATCCCTTCATCCGGGCCAAATGGCCTTAGCCCTGCAGCAGGCCCTTGACCCATTCCCTCTGGCGATCGCGGCGCCGCTGGTCACCCAGTTTTTCGACGATGCGTTCCCGCACCTCGGAAAATTCCAGGTGCTGAGCGGGATGAATGTGGTCGCAACGCAGAAGGTGCAGGCCGATGGGGGATTCGCTCGGTTCGGACACCGTCGCTTCCGCCAGCGCGAAGGCCACCGGTTCGAGCTCCGGATAGAGTTGGCCCGGTTTCACGGTGCCCAGCATGCCGCCCTCCACGGCCGTAGGGCAGTGGGAGTGACGCAGGGCGGCGGCAGCGAAATCGTCGGCAGTGGCGAGGCTGGGCCGCAGGTTCGCCAGAAGGACGGCAGCGGCGGTCCGTTCGGCAGGGGTGGTCCAGGTCACCAGGATGTGGCGCATGGCGCGCATTTCCGGGCGATTGAAGGCGTCCGGATGGAGGCGGTAATAGATCTCCGCATCGATCTGACTGGCCGGTTCCACGGCGGCGGCGACCCGCTCCAGAACCGCTTCGACATGTAGGTCCCGAGTGACCGCCGCGGCCAGATCGTCGCGGCTCAGACCAAGCCGCTCGAGGTCGGCGTCAAGGGCGGCGGCATCCTCGTAGCGGCGCCGGATCTCGTCCAGGCGCGCCATGAGGGTCGCCTGGGGAATCATGACCCCGGCAGCCTCGGGGGTGCCGAGGATGCGCGCTTCGATTTTCCGCTGATTGCTGGCCACCTGGGCGAGACGCCCCTTTTCCTCGGCGGCCAGGCTCTCGGGGCCGCGTCGGTAGAGTTCCCAGGAGAGCTTGAGTTCGAGATAGCCGTCAGTCATCGCTGGCTTCTTCGTCCGGTGCAGACTCTAGATTGCTCTCCGGGATCAGCAGCACGCGGCCGGGCAGGGTGTCGAAGTGGATGTGATAGGCGACCCCGCTGGGGGCGTCGCGGATGACCTTGATGACCTCGCCCCGGTCCCCTGCGGCGATCAGGACCTGACCGCCCACGGCCAGGGCGAGGCGCGCCCGGACCTTGTCGCGGAATTCGTAGCGGGAAGGCGTCCAAGGTTCGTCGGCGCCGATCAGTTCCTCTTCGCGGCAGCCGACGATGCGGCCCTCGTCGAGAAAATTCACCGAATAGATGATCTGGTCCTGGAGAAAGGTGCCCACGTCAACCACATAGCCGATGCTGCCCCGGCGCACCAGGGGAGCACCCGGGTCGAGGCCCGGATAGGTCCCGTCGTTGCGGACGTTGCGGATCAGACGCACCGCCTCGCCGTAGTCCCAGCGGGCATCCATCATGGCTGGAACATCTTGTCGAGGGGGACGAAGGAACTGGATCCACCTTCCGGCTTGTCCACATGGTGGAAGACGGCGAAGACTTTCTCGGTCAGGGCGTCCGAGGTGACGAAGTCCTGGTAGGCCCGTTCCAGCCACAGGCGGTAGATGCCGCGCTGGGCCTCTTCCTCGGGCGGCAGGTTGGGGGCCTGGCGGGCCAGGTAGTCGTGGAAGCGCTGCAGGATGTGCAGGCGGTTCACCTGGACGACCTTGGCATCATAGGGCACGGCGAAAAAATCGAGGAAATCCTCGGCGGAGGTGAGTTCCTCCATCGCTTCGGCAAGGGTGAGTTCTTGGTCCATGGCAGCTTCCTCAGGCAGGGGCAAGGTTGAATTCGGAATCTTCCGACGAGCGGAAGGCATCGACTACTTCAAGGAGTTTGGCGGCACCCAACTGGTCCCGGCTGTCTAGGGCGGCGAGCTTGAGCAGGCGGGCCCGGGAAGCGGCGATCCGTCCCAGGCGCAGCAGCACGATGCTGGCCGCCTTCAGCGCCAGAAGATGAAATCGCAAGAGGCCGAACGACGTGCGCGCGGCACCGCCCAGGCGGGTTTCGTCCAATTGAGACCAGTCCGCTGGAAGCTCGAGTTGCCGGCCCGAGAGGGTCATGGCCCGTTCGGCGACGACCAGGGCATCTTCCAGGCGGTGCTGGTAGAAGTAATAACGGTACAGGCCCACCAGCACCATGAGGTTCTCCGGCGCCAGCAGGTGGGCGCGCAGCAGGGCGAGTTCGGCGCCTTCCTGGCCATACTCGTCGGAAGCCTGGCGGATCAGGGCGTCTACGGGCGGGGCCAGAGGTTCTTCGAAATAGAGTTGGCAGTCGGAGAAGTCGAGCAGGTCCATGGCGCCTCAGGTGACGGAATCGCAGGGGATGGAGGGTGACGCGTGCATCTCGGCGCTTTCGCAACAGAGGTCGCCGGCGGAGCAGACGAGACATCGGCCGTCATGGGCTGGCGGTGGCTCGCCATGGCGCAGTACGGCGAGTTCCGACTCCAGGGTCTCGATCCGCTCGATCAGGCAGGCGATGGACTTGGCCACCGGGTCGGGCAAGAGATTGTGGTCCAGGCTGATGCCGTCCTCCGGTCTCCCGGTCCCGGCCCGGGTATCCACGATGCGTCCCGGAACACCTACGACCGTGCGGTCGGCCGGCACTTCCTTGACCACCACCGAATTGGCGCCGACGCGGACCCGCTCCCCGATGCGGATGGGCCCGAGAATCTTGGCGCCGGCTCCGACGACCACGCCGTCGGCCAGGGTGGGGTGGCGTTTGCCCTTGTTCCAGGAGGTTCCGCCGAGAGTGACGCCGTGGTACAGGGTGACGTCGTTGCCGATTTCGGCGGTTTCCCCGATGACGACGCCGGCACCGTGGTCGATGAAGAAACGGCGGCCGATGGTGGCGCCGGGGTGGATATCCACGTTGGTCAGGGCGCGGGCCAGAAAGGCCAGGAAGCGGGCCGTGAAGCGCCAACCGGCCTGCCAGAGGCGGAAGGCGAAGCGATGGGCGACGATGGCATGCACGCCGGGGTAGGTGGCGGCGACCTCGAACAGGGAACGGGCTGCCGGATCGCGCGCAAAAACGCAGCGAACGTCTTCCCGCACCAGGGTGAGCAGGGTGGGGATGGCGGCATTCGGCAGGGGCATGGCGGCGGCCTCAGGCATGGTGGGCGTTTCCTTCCTCGGCCAGAAGGGCGAGCAGATCGGCTTCTTCTGGGGGGCGCTTGTGGCGGCTGACAAAGGCCCGAATGGCGGGCAGCAGGCCCTGGGCGGCCACTTCGTCCAGATGCACGCCCAGGCGGCTGTAAACCAGGGCCACGGCCCGGCTGCCGGAATGCTTGCCGAGTACGATGCGGTGCGCGCGGCCCACCTCGCCGGGATCGAAGCCCTGGTAATTGTCCGGGTGCTTCAGGAGGCCATCGACATGGATTCCCGCTTCATGGGTGAAGACGCCATCGCCCACCACGCTCTTCTGCCACGGCACGGCCCTGCCGGAAGCAGCGGCGACCTGCTCGGACAAGGTGGGAAAGCCCTTCAGATCCACACCGGTTTCGATGCCGTAAAGCTTCTTCAAGCCCAATACGACTTCCTCCAGGGGGGCGTTGCCGGCCCGCTCACCCAGGCCATTGACCGTCGTGTTGGCATGGGTGGCGCCGGCCTTGCAGGCGGCCAGGGTGTTGGCGGTGGCCAGACCCATGTCGTCATGGGCGTGCATCTCGATTTCCAATCCGCAGGCCGAGCGCAGGCGAGCAATGCGCTCAAAGGTTCCGAAAGGCTCCAGAATGCCCAGGGTGTCGGCAAAGCGCAGACGCCGGGCGCCCGCCTTCTCGGCGGCTTCGGCCAGGCGGCAGAGGAAATCCACGTCGGCGCGGGAAGCATCCTCGCAGCCCACCCCCACCTCCAGGCCCAGATCCCGGGCGATGGCGATATAGCTGGGCAGTTCCCGCAGCAGCCAGGCGCGATCCTGGCGCAGTTTGTAGGCCAGGTGCTGGTCCGAAGACGGCACCGAAATGTCGATCAACTGGGCGCCCAAACCGGCGCTCGCAGCGATGTCGGCCCGGTGCATGCGGCTCCACACCATCAATTTCGCCGGCAGGTTCAGCGCGGCCACGGCGCGGATCGAGTCGCGCTCCTCCGCGCCCATGGCCGGAATGCCGACCTCGAGCTCGGGGACCCCCAGGGCGGCCAGCCCCCGGGCGATGGTCAGCTTCTCTTCCAGGCTGAAGGCTACTCCCGCCGACTGCTCGCCGTCGCGCAGGGTGGTGTCGTTGATCGTCAGGGTCTTTGCCGCCATCGTAGAAGCCTCCTGCTGCTTCGATAGCAAGGCCGGTGCCAAGGTCTATGATATTGATCTGTAAGTAAAAACCATGGACGTGATCAGCGCTTGTGGCACCCGTGTAGGAAATGCGACACAGGATTGCGACGGCAGGCGGGGCCGAATTGGCGATGCGGAATGAGCCAGGGGCGGGAATGCTTGGCGCCTATCGTGCCGCAGCCAAGGACCCCGGAGCTAGCTCGATCGTTTCAAGGAAAATGGCGCTTGCTCTTTCCCGGGTCGGGTCACCGGGTCATCGTCTGATGGGCCGCGCGGTTACGCCCGAGGCCAGGTAAATGAAATCTCCGGGCGGCGGACGCCATCGCTTGCAGCTAGGTCGATCCTTCTCCTGCATCCCGATCTCGGGTGGCGGCGACCTGCTTGAACTCGATTGCAGGGGTCCGTTCGGCCCCAGCCCCGCTGTCAGCGGGGGCCTGTTGGCGCTCCAATTCGGAAATCCGGCGGCGCTGGTCTTCGCCAATTCTTTCCAGCTCTTCGATTCGGCGCTTCTGGCGAGCAAATTGCCACTGCCGTTTCAGGGTTGCCGGGGTCGTCAACAGGGCGACGATGCTTGCGCCGAACGCGAGCGCGAGAAGCAGCACCATGGCGAGGGAACTGTCGAAACGCCACAGAAGGAAGTTCACCGTGACCGGAACATTGTTCTGCATGGCAAAGGCTACGCCAACGATGGCGACGGCGATGGTCGCAATGACGATGAGCTGCATGGGGCTTCCTTTCCATCAGGTGGATTCGGGACTTTCTCCGGTTGAAGCCGTTTTTTCCGGAACCCATCGGAACCGGCCTACAGCAATCAGGGTGGCCGAAGCCAGAACGACCAAGATAACGGTTCCATCCAGATAGCGGGGCAACTGCAGATGTTCCTTGGCTGCGAGGAAGAGTAGAACGGTAATCAATCCTCGCGGGGCGATCCAGGTCAAGGGCACCGCGAACTCTGAATGGATCAGACGCAGCATGAGGCGGCGGCTTCCGTAGATCACCGCCAGGACCAAGGCGGCTGCCAACCCGGCCTGCCAGGAGGCAAGATCGGACAGGTTCGTCCAGTATCCGAGAAGTATGAAGAAGAAACCGCGCACGGCAAAAGTCAGCTCGAGGATCAAGAGTTTGAAATCATTCAATGTCGCCTCGTACTGATCGTCGATCCAGCCGCGAAAGGGTCGGAAGCGCGTGATCAGCGTTGGATTGTTCAGTGCGAGGCCGAGCAGCAATACCATGATCAGCGGCGACAGATGCAGCAGCTTGCCTGCCGCGTAGAGGCCGAAAAGTCCGGCCAGGAGCGGGATGAAGCGTATGTGCCCGTCGAAGCGCATCAAGGTCAGGGTCAGGCCGACGG
The DNA here is from genome assembly GCA_035345935.1 of Rhodocyclaceae bacterium. Lineage (GTDB taxonomy): Bacteria > Pseudomonadota > Gammaproteobacteria > Burkholderiales > Rhodocyclaceae > SSSZ01. Next base: position 10,625 of record DAORDK010000049.1, read on the forward strand.
CACAGACGATGGCCAGGAGCAGGGACAGAACGCCGCCGCCCACCAGACCCAGGAGGATGCCCGACGCCGTACCATCCGAATTGAGCAGCGAGAAGAAGACCAGTACGCCCAAGATGTCGGAGACCGAGCTTTCAAAAACCACGAACTCGCGACAGCGTGGCGGGAGGAAGTTACTACTGGGGATGGCCACAGCGCTGCTGATGACGGCGAAAGGTACCGCCAGGACCGCCGCCTGGACGGGCGTCACCGGCAGAACCATGAGTGCGGCGAGGGTGAATAGCCCGGTACACGCGGCGAAGCCCCCGCAAGCCATCAAAAAGGCGCCCGCGACTGCGCGCAGGCGATCGGCCCGCAACTCGATATCGAGGGCGCCTTCAAGGACGATCAGGATCAAGCCGATTGTGCCGATGACGGGCACCGTTGCGTCGATACCCTCCAGGCTAAGTCCGAAGAGCGCCAGCAGCGGCTTGCTGGCGAGGCCGACCGCAATCAGGATGACGACCGAAGGAATCCCCGAAACGCGACCAAGACGCTCGATGCCGAAAGCGAGTAGCAGGAAAATCGAAGCGGCGAGAATGGCTGGATAGATCACAGGGCTTCCTTTAAGGGGCGGCCGGGCGCCAGGGGCGAGACGATGTGGACCCTCGCTCCATGTTTCGGTCCCGCTTTCCCGCATCGGGGCCTCGTGGCGTTCGGCATAGCGGGCCAGTCGCCTTCGCCGCCCTCAATCCAGGCGATGCCGATGTTGGTCGACAGCGACGAAATCGCTTTAGGGTTGGGCCCAGGCATCGGTCGCGACATTGTAACCGGTGAGCGGGAGAGGTACGGCGTACGCGTGGTCGCAACGGCATGCACGCTGACTAACAGTCCGTAGCGAAGCCGTCAGGATATCCGGTGGACATGGCGAATCCAGCGGCGGGGGCCGCTTGCCGCCCTTGGGCGACAGCACCTTACGGCGGCAAGCCGGGCTAGTTTGCTGAGGTGAAATGAGGCCAAGTGCAGAGATGGTTGGCGCTGGAATCAGGGAGTTGTGCAGATACACCATCGACCGCCTCCTCCCGGTCGAGGCTCAGGATCTATGGCGACTTGTTCGCCAGCCTTTTTGGTCTTGAACGCTAAAGATCCCCCCCTGCCGGACGCTAAGGCCAACAAAGACTGATGCGAAAGGCACTGACCGCTTAGGCGGTGGCAGGACTGTGCGCAGCTTCGCCGCAGAGCGAAGGTGGGCGATGTCCCGCCAAGCCCTTGCGTGCCAGCCGGATTGTTGCGCCGCACCCAGCCGATTCACTGAATCTGTGGAAATCTCTGAGGATAACCCTGTGAAGAGGTGGGGCTAGCGGTGCAGCGCTTACACCTTAACCGTATGCCTGGTTTCTAGGCGTTGAACCATGTGCGGGAACTGTCCCCATTGACCGCTACTCTACAACGAACAGGCAAGGCCTAAAGTGATAGAATCATAATTCATTATTAGGATAGTATGTGTTGCCGACCTAGAGACAGGAATGCTCGGCAAGTCTTTCCTGCGAAGATGTTCGGCTCAGAAGCTTGAATTTGGTGGAATTTGAGAAAGTAAGTAAGGCGCAAAGATGGCGCCGAAAGAACTGATTGTGACGTCCTTGGGGGCAGGGAATTCACTAAGATGAAACGTTTGGGCGCCATGAGATCCAGCCGGCTGGCGACGCAGATCGGAATCGCGGCGGCGCTGTTCATTGCCGCCGGTGCTGCTCTATCCGTGATGATCTTGCGGGACAAAGAGATTGGTACTTGGCAGAAGCAGCTGGACAGCATGTCTCTCATGCTGGCGGAGCAGGTATCGCAAACCGTATTTGCCGCCTATGTGGTGCTCGAAAGGCTGACGGAGATGGCGACGAGCGCGGGCGCCAGCGATGCGAAATCCTTTAGGGAGAGAATGGCATCGCGCCAGATCCACGAGAGATTGCGTGGTTTCGTCCAGGGAATGCCTCAGATTGACGTCGCGGCAGTTGTCGCAGCAAACGGCGATGTCGTCAATTTCACGCGTTCTTTTCCTGCGCCTCCCATCAATCTGGCGGACCGCGATTATTTCCAGGAGCAGCGCGGCAATCCCAATGCCGGCGATTTCATCAGCAAATCGGTCCGCAATAAAGGGACCGGCCAGTGGACTTTCTATCTCAGTCGCCGCATCAACGATGCCGAAGGCAACTTCATTGGTATTGTCCATGTGGGTCTCTCGGTCATCGCGTTTACCGAATTCTTCAATCGCGTGGTTGAGAACCTGGGTTTAGGCGCGTCAATTTCGCTTTACCGCAAAGATTTGACATTGCTCGCCCGTAGTCCGCATGTCGAGTCGGCGGTTGGCAAGGTGAATCGGGTTGGGGGAACTTACGAGGTCATCGAAGTCAGAAAACTGAAGCACGATGTGGTGCTGACCAGCGGGCCGCGTTTTTCAACGGGTGAGAATGAAGACCGCTTGGTTGCAGTCCGTCAGACCGATCATTACCCGCTTGTCGTGAATACCATCATCACCGACGAAGTCTTTCTCAGCGGATGGCGAAGGGCGGCTGTACTGATTATTGGCGTTTCTACTGGCAGCATTATTTTGCTTGCATTCGGGGTAGCCACATTGCGTCGAAACCTCTTGCAACGGGAGATTGCCGAGAAGGAGTTGCGGGAGAGCGAGCGTCACCTCAAGGCGGCCAAGGAAGCTGCTGAATCCGCAAGTACTGCCAAGAGCCGATTCCTGGCGACGATGAGCCACGAGATTCGCACGCCGCTGAACGGCATTTTGGGTATGGCGCAAGTGCTCCTCATGCCGGCGATAACCGACTTCGACCGGCGCGACTATGCCCGCACGATCATGAATTCCGGTCAAACGCTGCTGACACTACTCAACGATGTCCTCGACCTGTCCAGGGTCGAGTCGGGCAAACTGGAATTGGAAAGCCAGGTATTCGGGCCGGCTCAGCTCGTGCAGGATGTTGTGGCCCTCTACGACAGTGCAGCCCGGGCAAAAGGACTGAGCATCGACGGGTGCTGGCTCGGCGAAGAAGGCCAGCGTTTCAAAGGGGATGCTCATCGGCTACACCAGATGCTCTCAAACCTCGTCGGGAATGCGATCAAATTCACCGAGCAGGGCGGCCTCTTGATCGAGATCAAGGCCATGCAACAGGACGACGAGCGGTGCACCCTGGAATTTTCGGTCAGTGACTCCGGCATAGGGATCGATCCGCATCAGCAGGCGCGACTGTTTTCCCCGTTCAACCAGGCAGATAGCTCCATTACCCGGAGGTTTGGTGGTTCCGGCTTGGGACTGTCGATCGTAGCCAACCTGGCAATGCTCATGAAGGGCGAAGTGGGCGTCGAAAGCGAACCCGGTAAAGGTAGCCGGTTCTGGTTCACCGCCCAGGTTGAATTGATCTCTAGGGATCAAGAGAGTCGACAGGCCGATCGTACCGAACCCGACATCAGCGAGCATGGGCCCACGACGTTATCCTGCAAGATAATGGTTGTTGAGGATAATCCAAGCAATCAGAAGGTCATCGCTGTCCACCTTCGGAAACTGGGGTTCACCTGCACGATGAAGGAAGACGGGCGACAGGCCGTCTCCGCCACGGAAAGCGAGGATTTTGACCTTGTTCTGATGGACTTGCAGATGCCTGTCATGGACGGCTATGAAGCAACCAAACGGATTCGAGCAGCAGAATCAGCGGCTGGCAAGCAACGTTGTCCAATCATCGCACTGACCGCACACGCCTCCGAAGAAGAACGGAAGCTTTGCCTCTCGATCGGTATGGATGACTTCCTGGCCAAACCAATTGACATTGGTGCTTTCCGCGACTGCCTGGCGAAATACTTGCCCCAAGCAGGAGGTCAGACTCAAGTTCGTCAGCCGGGATACCTTGGAGTGGTCGAGAAGACCCTGGATACCGAAAAATTCATTGATGCCCTGCAGAGACTTATTCCTCTACTTGCCGATAACAAGTTCAACGCTTTCGAAGTTTTTCACGAGCTCCTGGACATGGGTACCGGAACCATCGTCGAATTGAAACTGACGGCGATGGAAGTTGACATGAACGCCATGCGCTTCGATGTCGTCCTGACCAAGCTCCATGATCTGGCTGCTGAGTACGGCTGGCAAACGAAGCAGACGTGAGCGCCAAGGCCCGAATTCTTGCCATAGACGACACGCCGGCAAATCTCCGGAGTCTGGGCGCGGCCCTTGGGACCGAATACGATCTCCAGATTGCGACTTCCGGAGCTCAGGGACTCGCGCTGGCGGGGAAAAATCCACCAGATCTGGTCTTGATCGATGTCATGATGCCGGAAATGGATGGATATGAAGTGTGCCGGCGCATGTGTGCCGACGTCCAGCTTGCCAAGATTCCAGTCATTTTCGTCTCGGCGGCTGGCGAGAGTGAAGCCGAGACGTCCGGACTGGAGTTGGGTGCTGTCGACTACCTTTCGAAGCCCATCAATATTCCCATCGCCAAACTGCGCATCCGAAATATTCTCGACCGGGAATCGCTTCGCAGACAGGCTGAACGCCATCGCGATCTCCTTGAGGAAACGGTCCTCCTACGCACAATCGAGTTACGCCGGGCCAAGGATGCTGCCGAAGCCGCCAACATTGCGAAGAGCGCGTTCCTGGCAAACATGTCCCACGAGATTCGCACGCCGCTCAATGCCATTACCGGGATGGCGTATCTGATTCGCCGATCAGGGGTGTCTCCCCAGCAGGAGGAGCGACTGGACCGGATTTCCACTGCCAGCGCCCACCTGCTCGAAGTCATCGACAGCATCCTCGAGCTCTCCAAGATCGAGGCCGGCAAGTTCAGTCTCGACGAGGCTCCCGTTCATCTCGAAGCCCTGGTGGAGAACGTTGTGTCGATGGTCAAAGGTAAGGCCGAGGACAAGGGTCTCCAACTCGTCACCCGGATTGCGATTCCCGATGTCGTGCTCCTGGGCGATGGGGCCCGCCTGCAGCAGGGATTCCTCAATTACGCGATGAACGCGGTCAAGTTCACCGACAAGGGTCAGGTCACCCTGAAGGTCGGGGTCGCCGAGGAATCGGCCGAAAGCGCCCTGATCCGCTTTGAAGTCGACGACACCGGTGTCGGCATCGAAGCGGAGGCCTTGGCCCGCTTGTTCACCGCGTTCGAGCAGGCGGATAACTCGTTGACCCGCCGCTATGGCGGGACCGGGCTGGGCCTTGCCATCACGCGGAAGATCGCCCAGCAGATGGACGGGGACGCCGGGGCCGAAAGCTACTTTGGGCAAGGCAGCACCTTCTGGTTCACGGCGAGGCTCAAGAAAGGCGCTCCGGGCGCCGAGATCGCGGCAACGCCATCAGACGACTCGGTCGAATCCTGGCTCCGGGAGCGTTTTGCCGGAACCCGGGTGTTGCTGGTCGAGGATGAACACATCAATGGCGAAGTCGCCCGGGAACTCCTAGAAGCCGCCGGCATCGTCGTCGATCTCGCCGTCGATGGTGCCGAGGCTCTGCACCAGGTCCTGGAACGGGATTATGGGCTGGTGCTGATGGACATGCAGATGCCGGTCATGAACGGGCTGGAGGCGACGCAGCGCATCCGGCAGGTGGCTCGGGGGAAAAACATTCCCATCCTGGCGATGACCGCCAATGCTTTCGTCGAGGACCGGCAACGCTGCCTGGCGGTGGGCATGAACGACTTCCTCGTCAAGCCGATCGAGCCCGACATGCTCTATGCCGCGCTACTTAAGTGGCTGGCCCGGGAACGCGAGCCTGTCCCGTCCGACCTGACGCGGACATACTGGGATGCGAGCTTCAGCGTCGGGCATGCGGTCATGGACTGCCACCACCAGAAGCTTCTCGACCTCTGCAACCGTCTGGCGGACATTGCCGATGGGAATGGCGCCGCACCCGACCCAGCGTTTCACGGCCTCCTCCAGGAGTTGAGTCAGTACGCCCAGGCGCACTTCGCTGCCGAGGAAGAATTGCTTCGCACGTATGGCTACCCGGGGCTCCGGGGTCAGGAAGCCGAGCACCTCAGCTACGTGGCGAAAATCAACGCCCTCGTAGAGCAGGCGAACACAGGTCAGCTCGATCCGGTCGGTGCCCACCATTTTGTGCTTAACTGGCTGATGCAGCACATCTTCGTCTCAGACATGCGCTATCGGCCGTATGTAGTCAATCGAGCAAAGGCTTAGCAGGATCGTTTAGGTGGGTCGAATGCGAACGTTGGACTGCAGCCTCAATTTTAGGCAGCTGCGATAATTGAGTCGCGCATCGGATACTGGCTATCTCCCCACGTGTAACTGTATGAATCCGTAATTGTGTGGTAGCGCTTAAATCTTCCAAATAGTCCATGCCGAATTCAATGGCCCGATATTCAAATCAATTTGAAAGCTGACAAAATGCCTTCGGATCTGGATTTTCAAATCCTGGCACGCTTGGTGCGCGAAGACCCTGGACAGTTCTCTCAAGAGAGGGAGAAACTCATGCAAGACGCAATTCGGACATCACGTTTTGGCCCGAATGCTCGGATGTGTCAGATGATGATCGATGCAGATCGATTTGTTTACGGACCGGGCATCGGAGCCAGTCGGCATTTGTTGGACCTGTCGCTTGATTCGGTTCAACGGCTAATCGAAGCGTTTGGTGAATTTCGTAAGCTGGCTTCCGAGATGCCGCGGTTCGGGGGCGAAATCCAGTTGTCCGCTCAAATTCACCCTGCTCATCCGAAGGCGCAGCAATGAGAAATAACCTCCCGGTTACCGGCCACGAAGTGATTCTCCGAGATGACCACCTGATCGTCTCGAAAACCGATCTGAAGGGCCGCATTACCTACGTCAACACGGACTTCATCGAAATAAGCGGGTTTGACGAAGGCGAACTGCTTGGTGAACCCCATAACCTGGTTCGCCATCCGGATATGCCGCCCGAAGCTTTCGAGGACTTATGGAACTCCCTCAACGCTGGCCGACCCTGGGTGGGTTATGTCAAGAATCGCTGCAAGAATGGCGACTACTACTGGGTGGAGGCCCACGCAGCGCCCATTTGGGAAAATCGGCAAGTCGTGGGCTACATGTCGGTGCGCCGCAAGCCGGCCAGAGACAGGGTCGACGCCTGTGAAAAGGCGTATCGAGAGTTTCGCGAAGGCCGGGCCAGGGGAAAGGCCATTATTGACGGGAGTGTGCTTTCGACTTCGTGGCTGGCACGGCTAGCCCGTCGGCTTACGCAGCTCTCGCTGACCGCCAAGTTGGGGATCGGCTGTGCCATAGCCGCGATCCTGGTGATGGGTGCGAGTTCCGAGATTCTCGGATCGCGCATGGCAGTGAAGCTGCAGGAGCGGGGCGTGGCTGACCTGCGCCAGAATCTGGCCCTGATTCGGGGCATGGTCGAAGTTCGGGCGGGCGCGCTCAAGAGCGAGGCGATTCGCCTCACTGATCTGCTGGCCAGCTATTTTCCGGGAACGATCTCTCTGGAGACACGGGACGGGGAGCCCATGCTCAAACAGGGCGCTGTTCTGTTGAATGGCCGCTTCGACGAAGTTGATCGCTTCTCCGCGGCGGCCAAAGCCGTGGCGACTGTCTTTGCCCGAAAGGGAGATGACTTTCTCCGGATTTCGACTTCCTTGAAGAAAGAAAGCGGAGAGCGCGCGGTTGGCACGCTTTTGGGTAGGGAACATCCGGCCTACGCCAGAATCATGGCCGGCGAAGCATTTGTCGGCAACGCCAAGCTTTTTGGGAAGGATTACTACACGTCCTATCGTCCGATCAAAGATCCAGCAGGAACCGTGATCGGCATTTTATTTGTCGGACTCGATATCAGCGCCGAACTCGATGCCCTGAAGCGCCAGATCAAGAATGTGAGAGTCGGTGACAGCGGCTACTTTTTCGCACTCGACGCGAAACCTGGCAAAGATCAGGGGATGGCGCTTATCCATCCGGCCAAGGAAGGGCAAGTCATCATCGGGGCTAAGGATCCGTCCGGGCGCGAATTCATCAGGGAGATGATCGAGAAGAAACACGGAGAAATCGCATATCCGTGGACCAATTCCGCAGCTGAATCCGCCCGGCAAAAATTTGCCGTATTCGAAACCTTCGAGGATTGGGGCTGGTTGATCGCCGGCGGCACCTATCTGGACGAGTTCGATGCCCTGGCCAATGGGCTGAAGCACTTGCTGATAGGCGTATCGCTGATTGTCGGCCTGCTACTTGTGGGCATTATTGTCTGGCTGATTCGCCGTTTGGTCTATCGCCCGCTTCACGATCAGGTTTTGCCTGCCTTTTGGGCACTCTCGGCAGGTCGTTACGATAATCGCCTGGATACCGCCCGCTATGACGAAATAGGCCAAGTCATGCAAGGCCTCGAAACCATGCAGAATCGGCTCGGGTTTGAAAATTCGGACGCAGCGAGAAAAGCGGATGAGATGGCGCGCGTCATGTCCGCGCTGGACTACGTCAGTACGCCGGTTCGAATCGCCGACCCCAAGGGCGTCGTGATCTATGCCAATAAATCGATGCTTGATACCCTCCGGCGCCTCGAACCGGTACTGCAATCCCAGAATGCCAACTTCAGCGTTGAAACCTTTGTTGGCAGTAGCATCGGCAACCTTTATGCCGACCCCGCCGGTGCACTCCAGCGATTGGCCAGCCTAGCGTCGACTGTGCAAACCGAGATGGACATCGGCGGCCGGACTTATCGCGTGCTGACCAGCCCCGTTCTGTCGGCCAGCGGCGAGCGCTTGGGTTCGGTCGGAGAGTGGCAGGACCGGACAGAAGAAATTGCTATCGAGCAGGAAGTCTCCGGCATTGTAGAAAGCGCACAGCGCGGGAATTTGTCGGAGCGCATCGCAATGGTGGGAAAGAGCGGATTTTTCAACAATTTGTCTGAACGCATCAACGGCCTGCTCGATACCACGCACCAGTCCCTTATCGCGACATCGGAAGTCTTGTCCCGCGTCGCGCAGGGTGATCTGACGCGACGCATCGACCGAGACTATGAAGGCATCTTCGGTCAACTAAAGAACGATACCAATGCGACGGTGGACCGGTTGGTTGAGGTCGTCGGGCGCATCAAGGACGCCTCGGAGGCCATCAATACTGCAGCCAAGGAAATCGCTTCGGGCAACCAGGATTTGTCCAGCCGGACCGAAGAACAGGCATCGAGCCTGCAGGAAACCGCAAGTTCGATGGAAGAGATCAACGCTACGGTCCGACAGAATGTGGAAAGTGCTCGGCAGGCGGAAGAGCTGGCACGAAACAGCAACGAACTGACTGCCCGCGGGAGCCAAATGGTCAAGAACGTGGTTGCGACGATGTCTGCTATTCAGGGCAGCTCAAAGCGAATTGCGGACATTACCGGAGTCATCGACGGCATTGCTTTTCAAACCAATATTCTGGCGCTGAATGCCGCCGTGGAGGCTGCGCGAGCAGGAGAACAAGGTCGCGGGTTCGCTGTCGTGGCCACCGAAGTTCGCAATTTGGCTCAGCGGAGTGCAATGGCCGCCAAGGAAATCAAGGCGCTCATTATGGAGTCAGTCGAGAAGGTTGCGACCGGTACCAAAGCGGTCAATGACGCAGGGATTGCAATGGACGAAATCGTCACCAGCTTCCAGAAAGTCACTTTGCTCGTTGGCGACATCAGCCACGCAAACCGGGAACAAGCTTCGGGGATCGAGCAGGTGACTTTGGCAATCGGCCAGATGGACGAAGTCACTCAACAGAATGCGGCGCTCGTCGAAGAGGCTGCCGCCGCCGCGGAAAGCTTGGAAGAACAGGCGACTGGATTGGTCCAGGCAGTTGGCTTGTTCAAGTTGAATGTGGAGCGGCTACCGAAAGGGCAAAGCACGCATTTGCGCCATCTGCCACAGAAGAACTTTGCTTCCGGTCGCTCGGTAATGAAAGGAACACCAAAGGCGGCTTCCCTGCCTCGGATGAGCAAGAGCGACAATGGCGAATGGGCAGAGTTCTGAGGGTGTCCAATCTCGCAAATGCGACGAGGGTGTCGTAGCCCGCTCAAAGTACAAAGGTCCAGGCACCTTTGTTTGGCACTGCTCTACACCGACTGCTCTTGTGCGCTTGCATGGAACGGGAGGGTTGCAAGTCAGTCAGCGAGCCGGTCATGGATTCAATGGGAGTCCCCCGCGCCGGAGCGGAGGCAAGCGCGTCGACGGGACCAGCCTTCGCCGTGAACGCGATCGGCTTGCCGCAGGTTTGGGAAAATATGGTTTGCAATGCGGCCCAAGGGCGCGTATTGTGCACCGCAGCGATTTCCGGTAGTGTTGTTGTCTTGTTGGTTTAGTACTCGCAGTTCTGCGGCGCCATTCCCCCATTTTCACCTCGCCTTCTTGATCTCGCCCCATCCAGGGGCTCTCTGCCCCGTCATTTTTCGGAGATTCAAGATATGGCAACAGGTAGCGTCAAGTGGTTTAACGATGCAAAGGGTTTTGGTTTCATTACGCCCGACGGCGGCGGCGAAGATCTCTTCGCCCACTTTTCCGCAATTCAGTCTCACGGGTTCAAGACGTTGGCCGAAGGCCAGCGGGTGAGCTTCGATATCGCCAACGGCGCCAAGGGCAAGCAGGCGAACAATATCCAGATCGCCTGATTTTTGTTGTGCCCGGCGGGCAGGAGCAATGGGCTTCTGCCTGCGATCGCCGTCCGGGGAGTCCCGCGCGGCCCTGGCGAATTGCCGGGCAAGCGTGGGTGAAACAAAGTTTTAGAGCAACAAGGTGCCAAGGCGTGAGCGCTTTGCGCAGCGTCGGGCATTGCCATACCGCCCTCCGGCAACGCCTTGTGGTTGCCGGTCAGGGCTACAGCGGGTTGTCGGCGAAGGGGACGGAGTGTGTGTTCCGACCGTCGTCGCGATCAAACAACGCAGCGATAACACTCGCGGGATAGGCCCGTCGCTTCCCGGCTGCGTGCAGCCGCCGGGCGGCTGTGACGGCGCGGGCGCCGCAGCAATCCAGGCGGGCCGTTTCCAAGGGATCAGGAGAACATCATGAACTACCCCATCCAGCGCACCGAACTCAAGACCTACTACTACACCCCGGTGCATTGCCCCTTCTGCGGTACCCGGGTGATGGGCGCCGATCCCCAGGACGAGACGCGCATCACCGCCTGTCCCCATACCCTGTTCATCGCCCACGACATGGCTTTCGAATACCGCTCGGAGCGCTTCGACAAAAACCTCAATCTCAACGGCCTGAGCGAACGGGAGATCGAGGAACGCTGGCTGGGCGAGGAAGGCGGGGTCGACGGCCTCACCAATCAGGTGACCCTGGCGGATGCGATCAAGGTGGCGGCCTATGCGCCTGCCCCGTCCGCCTACGGTTCCTACTATGGGTTCGCGCCCATCGAATAATCCACGCCGCGGCGGCGCACGCCGCAAGAGATCGAAATGCGACGAGACATGGACGAAACTCCCCGGTACGCCATTGCGGCGGCCGTCCAGCTACCGAGCGTGAGCGACGTGGAGTTCGCGGCTTCGCTCACCGAGCTGCGCGAGCTGGCGAAGACCCTGGGCTTCACGGTGGTCCGCACCTTTGTCCAGAAGCGCAACGGCTTCGATGCGACGGCCTATCTCGGCGTCGGCAAGCGGCAGGAGATCCGCGCCTTCATCGATGACGAGCCCGCCGGAAGGGAAGAAACGGAGCCCTCCGCCGGCCGCCTGCCCGGCCCCATCGAAGTCGTCTTGGTGGACCACGAGATTTCGCCCTCCCAGGCGCGCAATCTGGAAAAGGAAACCGGCGGCGAAGTGATGGACCGGACCATGGTCATCCTGGAGATTTTCCATCGCAACGCCCGCTCTCGTGCTGCCCGCGCCCAGGTGGAGATCGCCCGCCTGGGCTACCTGGCACCCCGCCTGCGGGAGGCGGCGAAGTTGGCCGGGCCGCAAGGGCGCCAGCGCAGCGGCGTCGGCGGCCGGGGAGCCGGCGAATCCCACACCGAATTGGATCGGCGCAAGATTCGCGACCGGATCGCCGAACTGCAGCTGGAAATCGTCGCGCTGGATGCCGAGCGCAAGACCCAGCGCGCCCGGCGGCAGGAGCGCCAGGGGCTGGCCTGCGTGGCCCTGGTGGGTTACACCAATGCTGGCAAATCGACCTTGATGCGAGCCCTCACCGGCAGCGAGGTCCTGGTGGCCAACAAGCTTTTCGCCACCCTGGACACCACGGTGCGGGCCCTCCACCCGGATAGCGTGCCGCGGGTGCTGGTCAGCGACACGGTCGGGTTCATCAAGAACCTGCCCCACGGACTGGTGGCCTCGTTCAAATCGACCCTGGATGAGGCTTTGGATGCTTCCCTGCTGCTCCATGTCATCGACGCCAGCGATCCGGGATTCGAGCGCCAACTGGAGGTCACCGACCGGGTGCTGGAGGAGATCGGCGCCGATACCGTTCCCCGGCTGCGCATCTTCAACAAGATCGACCACGTGGGCGACGCCGACGCCCAGGCCGAACAGGAAGCGGCCTTGCAAGTCCGCTACCCCGGCTGCATCGTCATGAGCGCCCGCCGTTCCCGGGACGTCGCACAACTGCACCAGACCATCGTCGCCTTCTTCCGCCAGGACCTGGTTGAGGCCGAACTCTTCCTGCCCTGGTCGGCCCAGCAACTGCGGGGCGAAATCTACGGCGGCTGCGAGGTGCTGGAGGAGCGCGCCGATCACGAAGGAGCTTTTTTCCGCGTGCGGGGAGCTCTGGATGTGGTCGAAGGTCTGCGCGAGCAGCTCAACCCAACCGCCTGATTTCCAGGTGCCGGGGCGTCGTTCGGGTCACGCCCGTGCGACACTTCCGCAAGCTCGTGGTCGCGCGCTGAAAAGACCCCCGGTGTGTCCAGACCTAGGAATCGACCTTTTCCTGGCGGACCCGCGTACAGGGCGGCTGGTATTGCTTGCCGGTCCTCGGGCGTGAGAGAAGCGGATGCCCGCCATCGGGACATAGCTCCCCGGTTGCGGCTGACCGGGCTAATGCGGTTATCCCCGCTAAACAGTCGGCGACGCGTTCGGCCGCGCTACTTGCCGTCCTTCAGCAATGCCTTGAGATTGGCAAAGGGAGAATGAGTCGCAGGGCTGACGGGCTGGGTCGTATCGGTGTAGCCCCGGGCGGCTTCGATCTGCTTCTGGTGCTCGTTGTCATGGCAGTAGAGACAAAGCAGTTCCCAGTTGCTGCCATCCGAGGGATTGTTGTCGTGATTGTGGTCGCGATGATGGACGGTCAACTCGCGGAGATTGGCGTGGGTGAATTCTCGGCCACAACGACCGCAAATCCAGGGATACAGTTTCAGGGCACGTTCCCGATAGCCCTTTTCGCGCTCGTCGCGAGCCTTTCTGGCTTCGAGAACGACCCGGTCCAGGCGAGCGTGATCGATCGAGGTCATGGTTTCATCTCCGCCTTGGCAGCGCATGAAAGTGGGACAGGAACCCCCATTGTATTCCTCGGGTTGCGCTGAACATACCGATCAGGCTGGGTCGGTTCCGCAGGGCAGCCTGTCAATCCAAAGCAGAGATGTCCGCTTTTCTGCCAAGCACAGATGTCCGGATGG
>DAORDK010000050.1:0-22960 GCA_035345935.1 Rhodocyclaceae bacterium
CGAGGATGGCCATGCCGTGCTCGATGGTTTCGAAGAAGCGATCTTCTTCCTGTTTGAGAGTGGCCATGACCTTGGCCTGGTGCTGGGCGAGTTCCGGGTAGGCCATGCCCATTTCGGCCACCAAATCAGGCACCATCTTGTGGAAGAAGGCGGCCCGGGCACCGAGTTTGTAGCCGTGGCGGATGGCGCGGCGGATGATGCGGCGCAGCACGTAGCCGCGGCCCTCGTTGCCGGGAATCACGCCGTCGGCCAGCAGGAAGGCGCAGGCCCGGACATGGTCGGCCAGCACCTTGAGGGACGGACTGTCCATGTCGGCACCACTGGTTTCCCGGGCGGCAGCCTTGAGCAGGGTCTGGAAGAGGTCAATCTCGTAGTTGGCGTGGACGCCCTGCAGCACGGCGGAGATGCGCTCCAGCCCCATGCCGGTATCGACGCTGGGCTTGGGCAGCGGGTGCATGACCCCAGCCTCGTCCCGGTTGAACTGCATGAAGACGTTGTTCCAGATTTCGATGTAGCGGTCGCCATCTTCCTCCGGCGACCCCGGGGGACCGCCCCAGATGTGTTCGCCGTGGTCGTAGAAGATTTCGGTGCACGGGCCGCAGGGGCCGGTGTCACCCATCATCCAGAAATTGTCGGAGGCGTAGCGGGCGCCCTTGTTGTCGCCGATGCGGATGCAGCGCTCCACCGGCACGCCCACTTCCTTGGTCCAGATGTCGTAGGCCTCGTCGTCCTCGGCGTAGACGGTGACCCACAGCTTGTCCTTGGGCAGCTTATAGACATCGGTCAGCAGTTCCCAGGCGTAGTGGATGGCGTCGCGCTTGAAGTAGTCGCCGAAGCTGAAATTGCCCAGCATCTCGAAGAAGGTGTGATGGCGGGCGGTGTAGCCGACGTTTTCCAGGTCGTTGTGCTTGCCGCCGGCACGCACGCATTTCTGCGAGGTGGTGGCGCGGGTGTAGGGCCGCTTGTCGAAACCGAGGAAGACGTCCTTGAACTGGTTCATCCCGGCATTGGTGAACAGCAGGGTCGGGTCTTCGTGGGGCACCAGAGAGGAGGACGCGACGATCTGGTGGCCCTTGGAAGCGAAGAAGTCGAGGAACTGCTGGCGGATTTCGGAGCTTTTCATAAGCTGGGTTCTCGCGGGGCGGGAATTCGAAGCGTTCGATTTTAAATGAAAGCGCGGCCCTCAAAGCAGAAACCCGCCTGGGGGCGGGTTTCCGGGGGAATCGCAGCGGTAGGTCTTCAGCGGTGGCGGGGGCGGTCGGTGACGCCGTCGTGGTTGAGATCGTGCTGGCGGTCATGCTTCTGGCGGTAGATCCGGCGGCTCTGAACGTCCTGGGCATGCTCGACGCGGGCGGCTTCGCGGCCGGTCACGGTTCCGTCGGCTAGAGTCCGGTTTTCCACATTCTGGACATGGCGCTGACCGCGCTCCAGTCGTGCCGCCTCGCGACCGGTCAGGGCGCCGGAGGCTTCTCCCTGTTCGATCCTTGCCGCCTGGTTGGCCTGCCGCTGGTCGATCCGCGGCGTACTCTGGGCGAAGGCGACGATGGGAAGGGCAAGGCATGCGGCAAAGACGAAGTTCCTGGCGTTCATGGCGTTTCTCCTAGTGGCATTGAAGGGTGGGACGTTTCCGCAAGCGAATTGACTCACGGCCGCCCCTCGCCGGCTGCAACGGTCTGTCAGAATTTGTTTCACGGACCCAGGCAATCGAGGCGGTCGGTGAACAGGGCAGCGACGCCTAGGGCAAAACAGCGGGCAGCGACCTCGGGGCTATTGACCGTATAGGCGGCCAGAGGAACTCCTGCGGCAGCCAGTTCCTGAGTCGCCGTCACCGTCAGGTCGACCGCGCGTGCATGGAGGAAAGCACAGTCCAGGCGGGCCAGGCGCGCTCCGAAATCGCCGGGAATCGCTTCGACCAGGAGCGCCCGAGGCTGCTCCGGAACCGCATCCCGGGCGGCGGCCAGGGCGGCCTCGGAAAAGGAGGACACCACCAGGGGCAAGGTCGCCGGCCAGGCGGCGGCAACCCCCTCGGCAACGAGGCGTCCGGTGGCTTCGTCGTGACCAGCAGCGGGCTTGATTTCGACATTGACGCCAAGCCCCAAGTCGGTACAGAGCGCCAGGACATCGGTCAGGCGCGGAATTCTGGCCCCGGACCAGGACCGGTGGAGCCAGCGCCCGGCATCGAGATCGGCCAGTTCATCCCAATCCCGCTCGGCCACCCCTCCGCGGCCGTCGGTAGTGCGCTCCAGGGTCTCGTCGTGGATGAGGATCGGGACCTGATCGCGGGTCAACATGACGTCGAATTCCACCGCCTGGAAACCGAGGCGGGCGGCCAGGCGAAAACCCTCCAGAGTATTCTCGGGGGCCAGGCAACCGCCGCCCCGGTGGGCGATCCAGGGGGACAGCGGGTAACGGGCCATCAGAACGGCAGCGCCTTCTTGAGGGCGGGTTTGGCGGAAAGAATGGAATTGCCGCGACTGACCGCCGTATCGAGGGCCGCCTTGGCAGGCTTGGTATCGGCCCAGACCGCCTCGAGTTCCTCGTCGAGGATGAGGCGCACCGGGTCGATTCCGGAGATGCGCAGGGGATGGGACGAACCATCGCCCTTTAGTGAAGCATACGCAACGTCGAGCGCCAACTCGCGATCACGCTGAACCTTGCTGCGCAAGGCGCTGCGCGCCGCGTCGGTCAAGGGCAATTGCCCATAGGTTCGCGCCAGTTCGACCTGAACTTCCGACGACAGCAGCCAGGTGACGAACTTGGCCGCCGCCTTGTACTCGGGCGCCTTGTAGCCGGCTCCTATCCACAGGGAAGCCCCGTCGGCCAAGGTGTGCTGGCGTCCCCCCCAGACGTCGTCGTGATGCGGGAGCGGCGCGACGCCGAGTTCGACCCCCTGAGCTTCGCGGAAAAGCGTATGGGCCCAGGAATCGGTGGTGATCATGGCGCATTCGCCCTTGAGAAAATGTTTGTCCGCTTCGTTGCGGCGCCCGAAATTCTTGAAAAAATTGGATTTGTGCCAGGTGGCGAGCATGGCCACATGCTTGACCTGGGGCAGCCCGTTGAAGGCCAGTTCCCCTTTGCCGCTGGCCACCGGAACACCGGACAAGGCGCTGACGTTGTCGATGTGAATCCACGTCGGCCAGGATGTCGTGTAGGGGCACTTTTCTCCCGCGTCCTGAAGCTTGTCGGCGGCCTGCTGAACCTCCATCCACGTTTTCGGCGGGCGTTCGGGGTCCAGCCCCGCCTTCCTGAAGGCATTGCGGTTGTAGAAGAGAACCGGGGTCGAGTAGGCCACCGGCAAGGCAAAGAAACGACCTTTCTCGTCCGTGGTTCCCGCGCGAAGATCGGGCGAAATCGCCTCCGGCTTGAAGGCTTCCTTAGCCTCCTTCATGACTTCGTGCAGCGGTTTGAATGCCGCCTTGCCTGCAACGGCCTCGAGCACGTCCTGGCGCCGGACCAGGTTGAGGACGGCCGGCTTCTCACCTTCGGCCAAACGAACAAGCTGGATTGCCACCGTCGGCTGACCGGCGTTGAAACGCTCGACCAGTTTCCGCAGATTTTCCTCGCCCACGCTGCTCAACTGGTGCGCGAGGGCAATTTCAGATCGGGCTGCGGGAGCCTCGGCCTTTGCCCTGGCGGGCTTGGCGGGCTTGGCGGATGCCCCGAAGGCGGAAAAGGACATGGCCGCACCGAAGGCGCAGGCGAGAACCGTCAGCGGCAGGTTCCTCTTGGTCATGGGGACTCCGGATAATGTCGAAGGCGCGATTATAGCCGTACGCCCACCCGCCCTAACGCCGACGGTATACTGGCCCCATGAACGAATTCGCCCTCGCCCGCCTGATCCACGTGGTCGGTGTCGTCCTTTGGATCGGCGGCGTCGCCTTCGTCACCACCGTGCTCCTGCCTGCCGTCGCCCGTCTGAAGACTCCGGAGGAGCAGGTCGCATTCTTCGAAGACGTCGAGAGCGGCTTCGCCCGCCAGGCGAGGGTCACCACCCTGGTCACCGGGCTTTCCGGTCTCTGGCTGGTTCAGCTGCTTGGCGCCTGGCAGCGTTTGGCTTCGCCAGGGTACTGGTGGATGCACGCCATGGTCGGCCTCTGGGTTCTCTTCACGCTCATGCTCTTCGTTCTCGAGCCGCTGGTGCTGCACCGTTGGTTTCTGGAGCGGGCCCGCAGCGATCCCACAGGGACGTTCCGACGCATCCGCCGTCTACACGGATTCCTTCTGACTGCAAGCCTGATCACCGTCGCTGGAGCCGTCGCCGGCAGCCACGGTGGACTCTTCTGATTGACGGACGGCCCGGTTGTGGGAAGAATGCCCGCCATGCGCAAGCGCCTCTTTCTTCTGCCCTTTCTCGTCTTCTTCTCCGCCTGCGACCAGGTTGGCCAGCGTCTCGGCCTCGAGGATCCTGCGCGCAAGGAGGCCCAGCAGGAGGCCGAGGGCAAGGCTGTCGGCAGCGCTTGCCGCCAGTCCGGTCGTGCCATCGAGGATTGCTACTCCATCTATTCCTGGCTGCCTAAGGCTCCCGTTTTCGCCGGTTGGCGGGAAATGGACGCCTACATGCGGGAGAACAAGATCGAGACCGTAGAACCTCAACTCCCGCCGCCAGAGCCGCCGGGGAAGAAGCGCAAGAAGCCGGCGGAAGCCCCAGCTTTGGAGGAAAAGGTCAAGGAACCCGCCAGTGCGGACAAAACCGCCGAGAAGGTCGAACCTGCGCCCGCCGACAAAGCGACAAAACATTGACGGCGTCCGCTCCGCGGTTTCAATTCGGCTGAGAAGGAAAGGCGAGTGAAAATTCCAGGATTTCTTTCCGGCATCCGCGGCAAGCTCATCGCCATTTTCGTCTTGATCAAGGTCTTGCCGCTCCTGCTGCTTGCCTGGTTCGCCTGGCATGCCGCCCGAAGCCTAGGCGAAGCCGTCTCCAGCCAGGCCAGTGCCATGGCCGATGCAACCCTAGAGACCGTGGGAAGCGTGGGCAAAACCGTCACCGACGACTCGATTCGCGCACTGGACTTGCGCTCCCGCGAAGCGGTCGAGGCGATGACCACCGACACCGCGCATGAGATCGCCAGCTTTCTCTACGATAGGGATAGAGACGTCCTGGCTCTTTCCGACATGGAACCTTCCGCCAGTACGTTTTCCCGCTTTCTCGACCGCCATACCCGGCCCCTATACCGGCACAGCGAGTGGAAGCTCGCCGACGATGGCAAGTCCTGGATTCCCGCCTCGGTGCCGCCGCGCGACGCCAAGGTGACGCGCCCCGTCCTGCCGGACAACGCCCGGGACTTTCACGCCCGGCCTGCCGAGTATCTCGGCGAACCGGAGGACCGCCCGCTCTTCGTCGAGGCGACTTTCGTCGATCTGACGGGCCGCGAGCGGATCAAGGTCACGCGGGGCGATCTGACTGCCAAGGAATTGAAGCATGTCGCCGACCCCCGGCAGACCTTCGTGCGGGCCGAAACCTATTTCTCCGAACTCGCGGCCCTCAAGCCCGGCGAAATCTACGTTTCCGAAGTCATAGGCGCCTACGTCCCGACTGCCGTGATCGGCCCTTACTTGCCTGCCGCCCTGGAAAAGGCGGGAAAGCCCTTCAAACCGGAGGAGTCTGCTTATGCTGGCACGGAGAATCCAGTGGGCAAGCGCTTTCGCGGAATCGTCCGCTGGGCGACTCCGGTGGTCCGTGGAGGCAAAGTCTCGGGATACGTGACACTGGCGCTCGATCATGACCACATCCGGCAGTTTTCCGATCGCCTGATGCCCACCAGCGAACGCTACACGCCCATATCCGACGCGATCCAGGGCAACTATGCCTTTCTTTGGGATTACAAGAGCCGTTCCATCTCGCACCCCCGGGATTATTTCATTGTCGGTTACAACCCGGAGACGGGCCAGCCGGAAACGCCCTGGCTTGACGAAGCGCTGTACGCCGAATGGCAGCGGAGCGGTAAGCCGTCCCACGAGTTTCTGGCGGATATTCCAGCTTTCCGCGACCAAAACCTGAAGCGCAAACCCGCCAAGGAACTGATCAAGGCGGGGACTGTTGCCCTCGATTGTCGCTACCTCAACTTCTCCCCCCAGTGCGACGGCTGGCAGGCCCTCACCGAGCATGGCGGATCGGGTTCCTTCGTCATCTTTTTTTCGGGTCTATGGAAGCTGACCACCGCGGCGGCGATTCCCTACTATACCGGCCGCTACGGCCATTCGCGGCAGGGGTTCGGCTTCGTCACCATAGGGGCCAACGTCGATGAATTCCATAAGGCTGCGACGGAAACCGCCACGCGGATCCAGAAGGTCGTTTCAGAGAAGGATCAGGCGTTCAAGGCCCAAAGGAGCGCCCTGATGGACTCGATCGAGTCCAGCCTGACCCGCACGTCCTGGGGGCTGTGGGGTTCGACCGCATTGATGGTGGTCCTCGTGATTCTGATCGCCGTCTGGATGGCCAACTTCCTTACCCGACGGATCACCGGCATGGTTGACGGTATTCGCCGCTTCCAGGGCGGTGCCCTCGAACACCGGCTGGATGTCTCTTCTCGGGACGAAATCGGCGAGCTCGCCCGCTCGTTCAACGGCATGGCCGACTCGGTGGCCGAATCCTTCCGGCGCCTGGAAGATGCAAGAGCACGGGCGGAGGAAGCCAGCCAGATGAAGTCCGAATTCCTCGCCAGCATGTCCCATGAACTACGCACGCCTTTGAACGGCGTTCTCGGATTCGCCGAAATCCTGACGCTGGAACTCACCGACCCTGCCCAGCGCGAGTATGCCCAGGTTATCCATGACAGCGGCCAGCACCTGCTCAATCTGGTCAATGAAATCCTCGACCTTTCCAAGGTCGAGGCCGGCAAGATGGAATTCCACTGGAGCGAAACTCCGTTGCACGAGTTGATCGAGGAGATCACCGCCTTGCACCGGGGCCCCGCGGAAGCCAAGCGGCTTGCGCTGACCGTCAGCGAAGCGCCCGGACTCCCGGAGCATATCCTCACCGACCCCACGCGACTGCGCCAGATCCTCAATAACCTCCTGGACAACGCGGTCAAATTCACTGACGCCGGAAGCATACGCTTCGCTGTGAACCAGACCGATGAGCATGTGGTCTTCGCGGTCACTGATACCGGTCCGGGAATTGCTCCCGAATACCAGGAACTGGTCTTCGAAAAATTCAAGCAGGTCGAGAACTTCCTGACCCGCAACCACGGCGGCACCGGACTAGGCCTCGCCTTGGTCAGGCAACTCGCAAGCCATATGGGAGGACGGGTCGAACTGCAATCGACGCTGGGCGAAGGATCGACCTTCACCGTCCTTCTTCCCTTGCGCGTCCCTAAGTCCTGAATTCCGCGCCCCGGTCGTCGCCCCCCCCGGGCAGTTCATCGCCCCTGCCCTGCTTTCCTCACTGCACCGATGGATGGCGTCCGCGGCACCGGCCCCTCAGGATGGGAACCGCTGAGCGAGCGGCAAGGGCGTATAATTCGCGCCCATGTCCGAAAACAATTCCGGGACGGAAAGCCCCGCCCCCGCTGCTGAAGTCACCTTCGCCGATCTCGGCTTGGCGCCGGAAATCCTCCGCGCCGTCATTGACGAGGGTTACACCCGTCCGACTCCCATCCAGGCCAAGGCCATCCCCTTGGTGCTAGCCGGCCAGGACATCATGGGCGGCGCCCAGACCGGCACGGGCAAGACAGCGGCCTTCACTCTTCCGATTCTTCAATGTCTGCTGCCCCACGCGAGCAGCAGTCCTTCGCCCGCCCGCCATCCCGTTCGCGCTCTGATTCTGGCGCCGACCCGGGAGCTCGCGCTCCAGGTTTTCGAGTCGGTCAAGGCATACAGCAAGCACACGCCCCTGCGGGCGATGTGTGCCTTCGGCGGCGTGGATATCAAGCCGCAGATCGAAGAGTTGAGGCGGGGTATCGAAATCCTGGTCGCCACGCCGGGTCGATTGCTGGATCACGTCGAGCAGAAGTCGGTGAGCTTTGCAGCAGTCCAGGCCTTGGTCCTCGACGAGGCGGACCGCATGCTCGACATGGGTTTCATCCCCGATGTCACCCGCATCCTTAAGCTCCTGCCACAGAATCGCCAGAGCCTGCTTTTCTCGGCCACCTTCTCGGAAGAAATCAAGAAGCTTGCCGACTCGATGCTCAAGGCTCCGGTTCTGGTCGAGGTCGCCAGGCGCAATCAGGTATCCGATACCATCGCCCATCGCGTCCACCCGGTATCCGACTTCGGCAAGCGCGGCTTGCTCGTCAAGCTGTTGAAATCGGGAAACATTACCCAGGCCATCGTTTTCGTTCGCACCAAGCAAGGATGCGGCCGACTCGCGCGGGAACTCCAGAGGGCCGGTCTCCACGCCGACGCCATCCACGGCGACAAGAGCCAGCTCGACCGCCTGAAGGCGCTTGACGCTTTCAAGGCCGGCACCACCCATGTTCTTGTGGCGACCGATGTCGCCGCCCGCGGCTTGGATATCGATGACCTGCCCTACGTCATCAATTACGAATTGCCGCACACGCCCGAAGATTACGTCCACCGCATCGGGCGTACCGGCCGTGCCGGCAAGCAAGGCAATGCCATTTCGCTGGTCAGCGCCCACGAAGTCGTCTATCTCGTCGAGATCGAAAAACTGATCAAGCGCCCCATCGAGCAAGTGGAAGTACCAGGGTTCGAACCCGAGCCCCATTACGAATACCCTCCCGGAAATCGCAAGCGGCGCAGCTCGGCACCCCCGGCGAGGGCTCCGGTGGCCAATCGTCCCGAGCGGGCGGAACGGGGGAGCCGCAAGGCAGCGGTAGCGCCGGATGGATTCGATTTCAGCAAACCCTACGAGGCCCGCGGCGAAGTGCCGGATTCGCCCCAAGCCCCTGCCAAGCCGGATCCCCACAAGCCCCGCAAGGTAGTCGCCGCACTGCTCGGCGGCCTTGGCCGCAAATAAATCGTCGCAGTCTGGCTCGCGTTGCCCGCTGGATCAGGCGGGGCGCCGGAACCCCGCCATGACTGCCGGCTTCTTGGCCTCAACCTCATTGAGCTTGATGATGGCCAGGGACAGATTATCGCCCTCGCCTCGGGCGCGCGTTCGCGCCAGACTGATCAGCGTCTCGGAGGCATCGCGCGCGCTTTTCTCGGCGATGATCGCCCCCATTTCTGCCGCGTCGAAATAGGCCCACAGTCCGTCTGAGCAGAGAACAAAGGCATCCCCCCCGCCCAGATCGATCGCCGTACCGAAATCGCAACGCGGCTCTTCGCGCCCGCCTAGCGAAGTCAACAGAATATTGCGATTGGGATGGACCGCAGCCTGTTCGGGGGTGATCTTTCCGCTGGCCACGAGATGTTCGACATAGGAGTGGTCCGTCGTACGGAAGGTAAGTTGCCCGGAACGGAATCGGTACAGACGGCTGTCACCGCAGTGCGCCCAACTGACCCTCCCCGGCCGTAGAAGCAAAAGGACCGCCGTGCTGTGCGGGTCCTTTTCGTTCATGAACCGCGAAGCCTTGATCATGGTATGGGCTTCGAGGAGACTGTTTTCCAGCAGGTGCCGGTCGGTGTCTTCGCTCGGCGCGTATTGCTCGAGATTGGTACGGGCGGTATGCACGACCTGTTCGGCGGCCAAGACACCCCCTGTATGGCCGCCCATCCCATCTGCAACCACCGCGAGGACAACACCGCGAGCCCGGCTGTGCGGCAGTATGGCCACCCGGTCCTGCTGCTCCTTTCGGTCTCCTTGATGCTGTGCAACGCAGGCATCGATGCTGATTGGCATGACATCCCCCTCGGCGCCGGAGAATAGCACGAACGTCAGCATTCCACATCGGCAGGAGAGTACGGCGTACAACCGCCATGAGCAAAAAAAACGCGGCCCAGAGAGCCGCGTAAATCCACACCAAAGGAGGAGGGTGGAGGAGACACCTTGAACCTCGATCGCGAGCACCTTGGTTGGGGCTTGCGAGTTCAGTTCCAACGATTCGAATTGTGCCTCCACAAGAGCCGGCATGCAAGCTTTTTTTGTGCATCGCCGCATCTTTATTTGAATCATGCAATCGATGTAATCGAATTATTTCAGTTAATTGTTTTTACACTATTAAATCAAATCTCGATCAACAATTTTCGCAATATGTAACCAGAAATTTGGAAACTTTAAGGTCGGTCAATTTTAAATATTTGCTGCGCTGCAGCATTGGGATCCCTGGCCTCGTCCTTCCCCACTGAAATACAATTCGACCATTTGGAGATAGCGATGGAATGCACGGTACGCTGGCTTGGTACGGATGCCGGAATGTCTTTTCTGGGGGAAACTGGAAGCGGGCATGCGGTAGCCATGGATGGCGCCCCGGACGCCGGCGGCCGTAACCTAGCTCCACGCCCGATGGAAATGCTGCTCACGGGTACGGGAGGCTGCACGGCCTTCGACGTGGTTATGATTCTCAAGAAGGGCCGTCAGCGGGTCACCGGCTGCGAGGTCAAGCTAAACGCAACGCGCGCCGAGACAGACCCCAAGGTGTTCACGGCAATTCATTTCAGCTTTCGCGTCAGCGGAACCGGCTTGAAACCCGAGGCCGTTGCGCGGGCAATCGAGCTTTCCAAGGAAAAGTACTGCTCTGCGTCGATCATGCTCGCAAAAACCGCGACCATCACCCACGATTTCGAGATCGTCGAAACTGCGGGATGAATCAGACGTAATAGGCAGTCCGGGTCATGGCCCCGGCCGCGATTTTCATCGCCCTCTTCACGACTTCCGGCAACTCGGCCCCCCCAAGCTGCAATGCGGTTTCAGCGTGCCGGATTTCGTCCAGCCGCATCAGGTCGACGACGGCCCGTGATCGTCCGTCCTGGACGGGTAATCGTTCCAGATGACTGTCCAGGTGGGCCTCGACCTGCCGTTCGGTTTCCGCAAGAAACCCAAGATTCCAACGATCCGCCAGGCGGCCGGCGATCATACCCAGGGTCAGCGCCCCCCCGTACCAAAGCGGGTTGAGCAGACTCTTGCGCCCACCCAATTCGGCAAGCCTGCGCTCGGTCCACGCCAGGTGCTCGGTCTCTTCGTCAGCCGCAGCCTGCAGCGCATCTCGAATTTCCCGGTTGGACGACGTTAATGACTGCCCTTGGTAGAGCGCCTGGGCGCAAACCTCACCCACATGATTGACCCGCATCAGGCCGACCGCATGTCGTCGCTCTTCGCGCGACAGTTCGGCCTCCGGCAGATCATTGCCGGGCACCGGACGACGGCTGACGGAAGGCGCAAACAGGGTCCTCAACACCCGATCAAAGTGAACAATCAAGGCATCGGAAATCACACATCCTCCTCGCAGCGACATTGAATGGGGGGGCCAGCCTGCCCCTCGCTTCAGAATCGAATCTTGGGTTGGTACCCACCGCGGCGAAGATTATCCAAGGCTTCTTCCCGCTTGGTCACCATGATGCCGTCCGGACAGAAGTACTCCAGAAAGAGCGCCGCGTGCTGGCGATTTGCAGTCGCCTCGGAAATCCGTACCCATTGCCGATTGCGCGATACCACCCATGTCCCGTCCGGCTGTCCAGTGGCATAGAGACGACGCTCCCGGGTCTCGCAGCGCATGCCCTCGAAGGTAACATTGCGGGAACCCGAAGGCGTATCGACCACCAAGGTGTAACGAACGACCCCATCAGCACCCACCGAGATCGAACGCGGGTCTATGCAGAAGCGATTTTTTGCCGCCGCGCTGACGTAAAAGTCCCGACACTCGGAAAGATCGGGAGCCGCAGGCAACCCGACCTCGACCTCCTGCCACGTCTTCTTTTCGTAGTCCCCCTCTTCCACCGCAAGAGCCGGAGCGGAGACAGCCCCCAAAGCAGCCGTCAGCGCTCCAAAAATCCAGCGCTCAAACCGGTGCATCTTGCGCGATTGCAGCCTCGATTTCGGCAAAGGTCCGGGCAACTTCCGTACTGTGCATGGGGATTCCCAATTGGCGGGCTACCTGGGACGCCGAGAATATGCCGCGCACCATCTGGCGATTCGCGACCACATCCCGGTCGACCACAAGGGCATGCTGCCGACCGCTACGCTTCAGCGTTTCGACGATGGCCCCCACCCGGGAACGCAGGACGTCACCCATTTCGAGGACCTCGATCTCCGACCCCGGAGTCATGACGTCGAACACGCGGATTTCCTCGTGCTTCATGCCGCGCTTACTGACCATCTGCATGGGCCGCTCCCCAAGGATATCGCGGGCGGTCACCACGCCGATGACATCCCCGCCCCGATCGACCACCAACAAGGACCTGACGCCACGCGCGATCATGGCCTGATTGGCCACATCGATGTGCGTTTCCGGATCGATCGTCGCCGCCGGAACGAGCTTCAGGTCGGTCATCACTTCCAGCGCCGGAGAATCGGCGGAGACGGGCTGGGGCGAAAACGATGCGGGCTGGTGATACCCCGCTCCGGGTTCGAGGCGGGTGGAACTCAGCTTTCTTTCGGTAACCATGGTTTCTCCTTCTCCTTACGCGGGTTGATCGTCTTTTGAATGTCGATGGGAGTCAGATTCGTTTGCCAATTTTCGGTTCCGTCGACGCAGGTGGTGCCGTCGGTCGGCGTCAAGGTATCGCACCAATTCGTTCAAGGCTTGCTGATAAACGTTGCGCTTGAATTCGATCACCACGTCGAGAGGGACCCAGTACTCATTCCAACGCCAAGCGTCAAATTCCGGTTTTTCAGTGGCGCGCAGGCTCACGTCCGTGTCACGCCCCACAAGGCGCAACAGGTACCAGATCTGCTTCTGGCCCCGGTAGGAGCCACGCCACTCCCGCTTGATCCATTGAGTCGGCACCTCATAGCGCAACCAGCCCTTGGTCCGCCCCAGGATTTGCACATGCTCGGGCTTGAGGCCCACTTCCTCGTAGAGCTCCCGGTACATGGCCTCCTCCGGAGTCTCACCCCGTTTGATGCCGCCTTGAGGGAACTGCCACGAATGCTCGCGTATGCGCTTACCCCAGAAAACCTCGTTCCTGGCGTTACAAAGAATGATGCCGACGTTCGGGCGATAGCCTTCACGGTCCAGCATAGATTTTCCTGCTATAACTTTGGTTGAGTCCATTCTTTCACAAAGGCCGCCCACATGCAAAGAATGGCCAGCGTGTAAAATTCGGCCTTTTCCCGCACTCCAAGGGCAAACGCATGCGCACTTCCCAGTTTTTTTTCACGACCCTCAAGGAAGCTCCCGCCGACGCCGAGGTCATCAGTCAGAAGCTGATGTTACGGGCGGGCCTCATCAAGCGCGTTGCCGCCGGCATTTACTCCTGGATGCCGCTCGGACTCAAGGTTCTCAGGAAGGTTGAGACCATCATCCGGGAAGAAATGAACCGCGCCGGAGCCCAGGAGTTGCTCATGCCCGCAGTGCAACCGGCCGAACTCTGGCAGGAATCC
Source organism: Rhodocyclaceae bacterium (assembly GCA_035345935.1). Lineage (GTDB taxonomy): Bacteria > Pseudomonadota > Gammaproteobacteria > Burkholderiales > Rhodocyclaceae > SSSZ01. The sequence continues at coordinate 13,382 of DAORDK010000050.1, forward strand.
CGCCGCTGGGATCAGTACGGCCCTGAGCTTCTCCGTTTCAAGGATCGTCACCAGCGCGACTTCGTCATCGGACCGACGCACGAGGAAGTCATCACCGACATCGTCCGCCGCGACGTCAAGAGCTACCGCCAGCTCCCGCTCCATCTTTACCAGATTCAAACCAAATTTCGCGACGAGATCCGACCCCGCTTCGGCGTCATGCGAGGTCGCGAATTTCTCATGAAAGACGGCTATTCTTTTCACGCCTCCTTTGCCGACCTGCAGCGCGAATACCGCAGCATGTATGAGACCTACGGCCGGATCTTCACCCGCCTTGGCCTCAAGTTCCGAGCCGTGGCGGCCGACACGGGATCGATCGGGGGCACGGGCTCCCACGAGTTCCACGTATTGGCCGATTCCGGCGAAGACGCCATCGCCTTCTGCCCAGCTTCGGACTACGCCGCCAATGTCGAACTCGCCGAAGCCCTTGCCCCAGAGCATCCGCGCAGTCCGCCGACTGCCGCGCTGGTCAAGGTCGCCACACCCGGCAAGACGGCCTGCGGCGATGTCGCTGAATTCCTTGGGATACCGCTGAATCGCTTGGTGAAGGCCATTGCGGTAGTGAGCGAGCGTGACGATGGCGGCAAGTCGTTCGCCCTTCTTCTCTTGCGGGGCGATCACGAACTCAACGAAATCAAGGCTGCCAAGCTCGACGGCCTCTCGCCCTTCCGATTCGCGACCGAAACCGAGGTGATCGACTATCTGGGCTGCAAGCCAGGCTACATTGGACCAGTTGGCGTAGATCGAGAACGTGTTCGCGTCGTCGCTGACCGGGCGGCCCTCGCGCTTTCGGATTTTGCCTGTGGCGCCAACGACGAAGGCTACCACCTCACCGGCGCCAATTTCGACCGCGATCTTCCGAAGCCGGAGGTCGCCGACATTCGCAACGTCACGGCCGGTGACCCCTCCCCGGATGGAAAGGGCATCCTGGAACTCTGCCGCGGCATCGAAGTCGGCCACATCTTTCAGCTGCGCCGCAAGTATTCCGAGGCCCTCCAGTGCAGCTTTCTCGACGAGAGCGGCAAGAGCCAGATCATGGAGATGGGATGCTATGGCATCGGAGTCACCCGGATTGTCGGGGCCGCCATCGAACAAGGAAACGACGACCGCGGAATCGTCTTTCCCGCGGCCATTGCCCCGTTCTCGGTCTGCATCGTGCCTATGGGGTATCGGAAGAGCGCGGAGGTTCAGACTGCAGCCGATGCCCTCTATCGAGAACTGCTCGCGGCTGGCGTCGACGTCCTGCTCGACGACCGCGATGAACGCCCCGGCGTCATGTTCGCGGACATGGAGTTGATCGGTATTCCCCATCGCCTGGTGGTCGGCGAACGGGGCCTTAAGGAAGGACAGATCGAGTACAAGGGCCGGCAAGACGATCAGGCCACCATGATCCCGCGGGACGCAGTCGCCTCCCTGTTGCGAGAGAAACTGTGCTCCGGCTGATCATCATCCTGAGCCTCTGCTTGGCGGCCCGCGTCGCGATCGCAGGGGCCCAGAAATATGAGCCCCTTTCGGCAAGCGTACAAGCGGCGCTCCACAAAGCGGTATCCGATTCTCGCCCGCCGGGGAGTTCTTTCCGCAGCCCGCTGGACGCCGCGAACTGGCTGGCAGAAATGTCCGCGCGCCTGGAAAAACGCATCGCAAACCGGGAGTACCGCATCGAGCTGCTACGCACGGTCCACTACGAAGCGACCCGAGCCGGCCTCGATCCTCAACTCGTCCTCGGACTGATGCAGGTGGAGTCCGGATTCCGCAAATATGCGGTTTCCTCGGCCGGCGCCCGCGGCTACATGCAGGTCATGCCCTTCTGGGTCAAGCTGATCGGCCGCCCCGACGACAATCTTTTTCATTTGCGGACCAACCTGCGTTACGGGTGCACCATCCTGCGACACTACCTCGATATCGAGAAGGGCGACTTGTTCCGCGCCCTCGGCCGCTACAACGGCAGCCTCGGCCAACCCGAATATCCCAACATGGTCAGAGCTTCGTGGGAGAAGAACTGGGGCTGGCCCTCGACCCCGCGCACCTGAGAAGGATTACCGCATCCCCGGCAGCATGCCGCGCATGCCGCGCATCAGTTTGCCCATGCCGCCCTTGGTCAGCTGCTTCATCATCTTTTGACTTTGTTCGAACTGGTTGAGCAGGCGATTGACCTCCTGAACCTGGACCCCTGCCCCGGCCGCGATCCGCCGCTTGCGGCTCGCCTTGATGATTTCGGGTTTTGCCCGCTCGGCCGGCGTCATCGAATTGATGATGCCCTCTATGCGCCCCACCATCTTCGCTTCGGCACCTACGGGGAGCTGCCCCGCCATCTGGGCGACCTGGGCCGGCATTTTATCGAGCAGGGCCGAGAGCCCTCCCATCTTGCGCATCTGACCCATCTGCTCCTTGAAGTCGTTCAGGTCGAATCCCTTGCCCGACTTGAGCTTTTTGGCGAACGCGACAGCCTGCTCTTCGTCAATTCCTTTCTTGGCCTCCTCGATGAGGGAAAGGACGTCACCCATGCCGAGTATCCGGGAAGCCATGCGCTCCGGATGAAACGCCTCGATTCCGCCAAGTTTCTCGCCGACCCCGGCGTATTTGATCGGCTTGCCGGTCACGTGCCGAACCGATAGCGCTGCGCCACCCCGGGCATCCCCATCGAGCTTGGTGAGCACCACGCCCGTAAGAGGAAGCGCTTCATTGAACGCGCGGGCCGTATTGACCGCATCCTGACCAAGCATCGCGTCGACCACGAACAGCGTTTCTATGGGTTTCAAGGCCCCGTGCAGACGCTTGATTTCGTCCATCATGGCTTCATCGATGGCCAGACGGCCTGCCGTGTCGACCAGCAAGACGTCGTGATAGTGGCGCTTGGCCCAATCGACCGCAGCCAGGGCGATGGCCTCCGGCTTTTCGCCAACCGACGACGGGAAGAAATCGACTCCGGCCTGCCCGGCGACGGATTTCAACTGCTCGATGGCGGCCGGTCGATAGACGTCGCAGGAGACGACCAAAACCTTCTTCTTTTGGCTTTCCTTAAGTAATTTGGCCAGCTTTCCGACGGTCGTGGTCTTTCCCGCCCCCTGGAGACCTGCCATCAAGACGATGGCGGGCGGCTGGGTGGCGAAGCTGATGCCCTCATGGGCCTCGCCCATGATGCGGGTGAGTTCGCCATGGACAACCCCGACCAAGGCCTGACCCGGACTCAAAGACCCGATGACTTCTTCGCCCACCGCTTTTTCCTTGACCGCCGCGACAAACTCCTTGACCACGGGAAGCGCAACGTCGGCCTCCAGGAGCGCCATCCGCACTTCGCGCAGGGCGTCGGCGATATTCGATTCGGTCAGGCGGGCTTCACCTTTGAGCGTCTTCATGACGCGGGCGAGCCGCTGGGTCAGGTTGTCGAGCATGGGATCGGGGCTTCGTTTAAAATGAACGGATGGGCGCTATTGTAATTCAGCTGATGCCGCACATTCTGGCAGCCGCACTGTACGGGGGACTCGGCTACCACTTCTGGAACTCCCGCTGGCGGGAAACCGACAAGCCCCGGGTTGCGGTACCGATGCAATCCTGGGAACGGGCCGCCATCGCCCTTGCGATGGCGATCCATGCGTACGGAATCGAGGATGCCCTGTTCAGCGATGTCGGAATGCGTTTCTCGTTCAGCTTCGCTCTTTCCCTGATGATGGTTCTTGCGGTCTTCATCTACTGGCTTGAAAGCTTCATGGCGCGGATGGAGGGGTTGCAACCCCTGGTGCTCCCGCTAGCCGCAGTCTGCGCCTTGCTGCCCGCCGTTTTCCCCCATGTTCATCTGGTCGCCCACGCCGAGGCCACCGGGTTCAAGCTTCACTTTCTGGCTGCCATGCTGGCCTACAGTTTGTTCACCCTGTCCGCCCTGCACGCCATCTTCATGGGGTTCACCGAGCGCGCCTTGCATCAGCGCAGTCTGACCCGCAGCCTCACCAGCCTGCCCCCTCTGATGACGATGGAGAGCCTCCTCTTTCGCATGCTGCTGATCGGATTCATCCTGCTGACCCTGACGCTGGGGAGCGGCGTGCTCTTTTCCGAACAACTTTTCGGCAAAGCCCTCAGCCTGGACCATAAGACCCTATTCGCTTTCGCGGCTTGGGTAATCTTTGCCATTCTCCTCGTGGGTCGCCACGTCCGGGGCTGGCGCGGTCGCACGGCTTTGCGCTGGACACTTTCCGGTTTCGCGGTCCTGCTTCTCGCTTACATCGGCAGTCGCTTCGTCGCTGAAGTGCTGCTGGGACGCTGACGGGCCTTGAGCGAAATTCCCCTTTCGGCGCTGGCGATCACGCTGATCGTACTGCTCGCCCTCTCGGGGTTCTTCTCCTTGAGCGAGACAGCGATGATGGCGGCGAATCGCTTCCGCCTTCGCCACCTCGCTCAGAATGGGCACCGAGGCGCCCAAGCTGCCCTCGCCCTGCTCAATCGGACCGATAAGCTCCTGGGTGTCATCCTCCTGGGAAACAATCTGATCAATTCCGCAGCCGCAACCTTGGTCAGCGTCATCACCATCGAACTCTTCGGTGAAGAAAAATGGGCTCTCGGCGCTGCCACCCTCGCGATCACATTTTCGATACTCGTCTTTTCAGAAATCACCCCAAAGATTGTCGGCGCCACTTACGCCGATCGGCTGGCCTTGGTCCTGGGCTACATCTTGGCGCCACTGCTGCGCCTTTTTTATCCCATCGTCTGGTTCATCAATCTCTTTGCCGCGGGTCTCCTCAGAATCATGCGTCTTTCTCCCGCACAAGACCAAGGAGACGCGCAGCTTTCCCAGGAAGAATTGCGAACTCTGGTGCTCGAATCGGCGCACCTCATCCCGGCAAAGCATCGGGCAATCCTCGCCAACCTATTCGACCTCAACGCGATCACTGTCGAAGACGTCATGACCCCCCGTGCCCAGATCGAAATTCTGGATCTGGAACGCTCTTGGAGCGAAGTCGTCGATCAGGTGAGCACAAGCCATCACAGCCGGCTACCCGTGTGTCGTGAGTCTCTCGATCAGTTGCTGGGGGTACTCGCCGTGCGTCGTCTCGTGAGCGATGCCAGCCGTGGGAGCCTGACCGAGGCCCACCTGCTGGAACAGCTTGCCGAACCGTATTACATTCCAGCGGGAACGGCCGCCTTTGCGCAACTGGCCTTTTTCCAGGAGAACCGGCAGCGCATCGGTTTTGTCGTGGACGAATACGGTGAGATCTTGGGGCTACTTACCCTTGAGGACATCATCGAAGAAATTGTCGGCAAATTCACCACTTCGATTCCCGGCCTCGATAACTCGCTTTCCTGGGACGAGAACGATTCCGTTGTCGTCGAGGGAAGCCGCTCCCTGCGGGATATCAATCGCATGCTCTCCCTGGAACTCCCGATCTCCGGTCCAAAAACGCTGAATGGCCTGATTCTCGAACATTTCCAGGACATCCCCGAACCGGGGGTAAGTTTCAAGATCGCCGCCGTTGCAATCGAAGTGCTCCATACCCAGGACCGCAGCGTCAAGACAGCTCGCCTTTTCCGCCCGCCGGGTTAGGTGAGTTCCGCTTGCCGGAAGGCTTTACAAACCCTGGGGGACGTAGCATCATCAGACGGATGTATTCAGCATTTGACCTAAGCTGATGGCCGCGACCCCCCAGACTGCACCGCTGGGTGGCTTAGCGCGCGCCATGGTTCAGGCCGGACGCCTCAAGGAGGCGGACGCGGAGCAGTTGCTTTCCCAGGCTTCCGCGAATAAGACGACCTTCATCGAGCAGTTGATCTCGAGCCAGAAGGCAAGTGCGCTCGACGTGGCCCGATTCGTCGCAGAAACCTTTGGCTACCCCCTCCTGGATCTCGGTGCCTTTGACGAAGCCCAGGTTCCGGCCACCGCGGTGGATCGCAAGCTCATTGCCAATCACAAGGTCATCCCGCTTTTCAAGCGCGGAAACCGTCTTTCGGTTGCGATATCCGATCCGACCAATCTGAGGGCGCTGGATGAGATCCGATTCCAGACGGGCCTCGCCGTAGACCCCATCGTCGTCGAAGAACCAAAGTTACTTCCCCTGGTCGCCAAGTTCTCCGAATCCGCCGAAGACACGCTCAAGAATCTGGCTTCTGACGACATCAACCTGGATTTCCTCGACGAAGAAGCCGTCAAGTCCGACGAAGCGGCAACCCAGGAGATCGACGACGCACCAGTCGTCAAATTCATCCAGAAAATGCTCCTGGACGCAATCAACGACGGTGCATCGGACATTCATTTCGAGCCCTATGAGAAGTTTTATCGCATCCGTTTTCGTGTCGACGGAATTCTCCGGGAAGTCGCGACGCCTCCCCTGGCAATCAAGGAAAAGATCGCCTCTCGAATCAAGGTGATCTCGCGACTCAACATTGCCGAAAAACGCGTTCCACAAGACGGACGCATGAAGCTCGTCCTGTCCAAGAACCGGGCCATCGATTTCCGGGTCAGTACCCTGCCGACTCTTCAGGGCGAGAAGATCGTTCTGCGGATTCTGGACCCGACTTCGGCGACCCTGGGGATCGAGGCCCTGGGATACGAACCCGAGCAAAAGGCGGCGCTACTCGACGCGGTCAATCGTCCCTACGGAATGGTCCTGGTCACTGGCCCGACCGGCTCCGGCAAGACCGTCTCGCTCTATACCTGTCTCAACATCCTGAACAAGCCGGGAGTCAACATCTCCACTGCCGAGGATCCGGCGGAAATCAACCTTCCAGGAATCAATCAGGTCAATGTGGACGACCGGGCCGGCCTCACCTTCCCCGCAGCGTTGAAATCATTTCTCCGCCAGGATCCGGACATCATCATGGTCGGTGAAATTCGCGATTTGGAAACCGCGGAGATCGCGATCAAAGCCGCCCAAACTGGCCACTTGGTCCTATCGACCCTGCATACCAACGACGCCCCGCAGACGCTCACGCGCCTCATGAATATGGGAGTCCCAACTTTCAATATCGCGTCGAGCATCCTGCTCATCACCGCCCAGCGGCTCGCACGTCGATTGTGCAACTGCAAGAAGCCGGTCGATGTCCCGCGGGAGGCACTCCTCAACGCAGGGTATTCCGAGGAGGATCTGGACGGCTCCTGGACTCTTTATGGCCCAGGCGGCTGTGAGCGGTGCAAAGGAACGGGCTACAAGGGACGCGTGGGCATTTATCAGGTCATGCCCGTGACCGAGGAGATCCAGAGGCTGATCCTGGCCGGCGGAACCTCGCTCGACATCGCCGCTCAAGCCTTGAAGGAAGGCGTGAAGGATTTACGCGCATCAGGACTACTCAAAGCGAGGCAAGGCGTCACCTCGCTCGATGAGGTCCTGAGTACAACGAACGCATAAAAGGGAAGGGGACAACGATGGCCACCGCAGCGAGAGCAAGAAAATCCATCGTCAAGGAATCGACCTTCCTTTGGGAAGGCAAAAACAAGGATGGCAAGATGGTCCGCGGTGAAATGCGGGCCGCCACGGAAGCAGTAGTCCAAACCACACTGCGGCGCCAAGGCATCCTGGTCGGCAAGGTCAGCAAACAGCGGTTTCGAGGTGGCAGCAAGGTCACCGAGAAGGACATCGCGCTCTTCACTCGCCAGCTGGCGACCATGATGAAATCCGGAGTTCCGCTACTCCAGGCGTTCGACATCGTCGGACGGGGCCACGCCAATCCGTCGGTGGGAAAGTTGCTGTTGGACATCAAGGCCGATGTCGAGACAGGCAGCTCGCTTTCCCAGGCATTTCGGAAATACCCGCTGTACTTCGACGCGCTGTACTGCAATCTTGTCGCGGCGGGTGAGCAGGCCGGCATTTTGGACAGCCTCCTCGATCGCCTTGCCACCTATAAGGAAAAAATGCTGGCGATCAAGGCCAAGATCAAATCGGCACTCTTTTATCCCCTGACCATCATCGTGGTGGCCTTTGTCATCACCGCCATCATCATGATCTTCGTCATCCCGGCCTTCAAGGAGGTGTTCAAGAGTTTTGGCGCTGACCTTCCGGCTCCCACCTTGATCGTCATCGCCATGTCCGACTTTTTCGTCGCCTATTGGTGGGCGATTTTCGGGGGGGTTGGTTTGGGGGTGTACGGTTTTTTTGCCGCTTACAAGCGTTCGGAAGTCATGCAGATCGCCTTCGATCGTTACGCACTGCGGGCGCCTATTTTTGGCGACATCATCCGCAAGTCGGTCATCGCGCGCTGGACTCGAACCCTGGCGACCATGTTCAGTGCGGGCGTGCCCTTGGTTGAGTCGCTCGAATCGGTTGGCGGCGCGGCGGGGAACTATGTTTATAAGGTCGCGACCCGGCAAATTCAGGGGGAGGTTTCAACCGGAACCAATCTCACCGCATCCATGCAGAACACCAATCTCTTCCCCAACATGGTCACCCAGATGGTCGCCATCGGCGAGGAGTCCGGCGCGCTCGATTCGATGCTGTCCAAGGTGGCCGATTTCTTCGAGGCCGAAGTGGACGATGCGGTTGCTGCCCTCTCCAGCATGATGGAGCCGCTGATCATGGTCGTTCTGGGCGTGCTCATTGGCGGCATGGTCATCGCCATGTATCTCCCCATCTTCAAACTGGGCGCTGTGGTCGGCGGCTGATGCTGGACTCTCCGGGCGGCTTGGCCGCCATTGCGGGTTTGCTCGGCCTTTGCCTGGGCAGTTTTCTGAACGTCGTCATCCATCGCCTGCCGCGAATGATGGAGCGCGAGTGGGCAGTCCAGTGCGCAGAATTGCGTGACGAACCGGCCCCGGTAGACACCGAACCGTTTGATCTCGTCCGCCCTCGTTCGCGCTGCCCAACCTGCGGACACGCAATCACCGCCTTGGAGAATATTCCCCTCCTGAGCTACTTTCTGCTCGGAGGCAAGTGCTCGGCCTGTAAGAGCCCCATCTCGCTTCGCTATCCGGCCATCGAGGCGACCACGGCCCTCCTCTCGGCGGGACTCGCCTGGCACTTCGGTTACGGTTGGGCATTGCTTGGTGCTCTCGCCCTGCTCTGGAGCCTGATCGCACTCGCTGCCATCGATTTCGACACCCAATATCTGCCCGACTCCATAACGCTACCGCTGCTTTGGCTGGGCCTCCTGTTCAATCTGTTCGGCGTGTTTACCGACCTACGCTCGGCTGTCATCGGCGCCATCGCGGGTTATCTGCTCCTTTGGTCGGTTTATTGGATCTTCCGTGTCGTCACGGGAAAGGAAGGTATGGGCTACGGTGACTTCAAGCTCCTCGCGGCCCTGGGCGCATGGCTAGGCTGGCAACTGTTGCCGGCGATCGTCCTGATATCGTCATTGGTCGGGGCGAGCGTCGGGATCTCGCTCATTGTTTTCGCGCGACACGGGCGGAACATTCCCATTCCCTTTGGCCCCTACTTGGCTGCGGCGGGTCTCATTGCCTTGGTTTGGGGGCATGCCCTGACCCGCGCCTATCTCGCCCAACTCGGTTGAGTCGCTACCCCGACCCAATTCCCCAGAATTTCGATCCGCCCCGATATTCGGGGTAGCGGTTATAATTCAAGGTTTTGGAGGATTCCCATGCCGATCTACGAATATCGCTGC
>DAORDK010000051.1:0-22770 GCA_035345935.1 Rhodocyclaceae bacterium
TGTGCATGGGCAACCAGGCGCAGATCCGCAAGGGTTCCACCGCGATCTCCACCTCCACCCGCAACTTCCCGAACCGCCTGGGCATCGATACCCGCGTGTATCTCGGCTCCGCCGAGCTGGCCGCGATGTGTGCCCTGGCCGGCCGCATCGTCACGGTTCCGGAGTACATGGAGCAGATCAAGCTGGTCAACGCCAAGGCCGCCGACGTCTATCGCTACATGAACTTCGACCAGATCAAGGATTTTGTCGAGGTGGCAGAAACGGTGACGGTGTAAGCCCGAGTCTTGTACCAACCAGAACGGCGCCCTGCGGGGCGCCGTTCTGTTTCATGGGTTCGAGATGGCACACGCTCGCGAGCCTCACCCGAACGTGGTTCGAGGCCGATGGTGTCGGTTTGACGGCCGCCCTCAACGCATTGTTCGGGGGTTCCGAAGGGACGTAAGCCGCAGTTGAGGTCAGCGTCGAGCGGTATGCCGCCTGAAATGCGCGCCGCGGGGTGTGGAACCGCGACCGTCTTGCGGAGGCGGTGCTGAACATCGCGCATTCTGCCGTTCCGGGGGCTCCGGCTAGCGAAAAAACATCGAGAACTGAAGGCGCCAGGTTTCGGGCTCGGGCCAGGGGGCAGGAGACCTGGTTCTTCCCGGTCGTTGGCAACAATGAGTCGATCCGCCCTTACCTCCTCGAGTCGGGACGTGATGCCTTGCTTTGGCCGGTCTCTGACATCCTGAGCCGGTCGCTTGCTTGCCAGCGTTGTGGCAAATACGTTGCGATTGACCCGATCCACCCCCCTGCGGCCGGGGCGCATCCCGGCGCCTGGTCGACGCCGGAATACGAATCCGGTGGGCGTGGTCGGCAAAGGGTTCGGGCGCGGAGCTTTCGGCGGGGCCGTTCGTGTCGGATACCTGACGTCTAACAGCCGGTGTTTCTTGGGTTCCGGAGAGAGTTCAAGGGCTGGTTATATGGGTTGGGTGGCGTCTCGAGGGCATTTCTGGCCCCGGACGACTTGGGCGCTGGGGCAGGAAGGACATTCGAGGATGAGTCGCATGGAGTTCCTATCCTTCGTCCGCACCGCCCGTCGAAGTAGCGTCCGATTAACGGCGAGTGAGCTGGCGACGCGCAAATACCGCGGCGAGTCCCGCACCGATCAAGGCCATCGTTCCTGGCTCGGGCACTTCGCTTGCAGGAAAGCCAAAAAGGGAGAACGCTAGTCCAGGTCCATTCGTCCCATCGTAATTGGTGTTGTGAAAATGAATCACGGTCTCGTTGCCATCGAAATTCGGTGGCCAGTCGTAGGTCCATCCGCCAGCGAAATTTAATGCGGTCCCGAGAATTTCACCTGCACCCGTTCCCCAGTGGGTCCAATCACCGTTGATCGTGACCTCCAGCTCGTAGATCGAGTCAGGAGCCATCAGTCCGGCGAGGATCACACCGTCCCCACCCCCGAAATCGAGTCGGGGCAAGCTGCCAAGCGGTACTCCCCTGCGCAGGAAGCTCTGGGAAAAAGCCGTGCCGACGGTCATTTCGTAAGAGAAGAAGGCGGTGCCGCTCGTCCCATCGGTGGTCAGCAGAGATGTCATCGACACCCCCGGGGAAACCACCAGGTCGGTGAGCGAGGCACCACCGGAGGCACCCTCCGTTCCGTTCGTGGCCAGGGATTTGAGCGGGACAAACGTATTTAGGCTGTCCCCAGCATCCCCAATCACCCCGAACGTTGACCGAAAGGTTACTGTGGCGCTAGAGAACTGCGGGTCGGCGAGCGTGATGTTAAATTCCGAATGACGCGAGTTGAACTGCAACGTTGCCGAGGCGGTGGATGCGGAGAGAATACCGATGAGCGCAATGCCCAGTTTAGATGTATGCGACTTCATGACGTACCCGCTAATTAAAAATCGAACTGGCAAGCAAGACGTAAGCCATGCGTAATAACACATTGTTCTAGCACAATTATGCCTGGGAATGCTGCATTCGATTGCCGCCGATGTAAATATTCCCGACATATGGCGATTGGATTTAACTGGAATATTTAAAGCGGGAAGGCGCGCCAGTAATCTAAAGCACCTTCGTCGGTTGAATTCGTTTACCCCGCGTCGGTGCGTATCACTATTGAGATCTCTTGCAACACCCATCGCGTAGGCTCGGGCGTTCGCAATGACTTACTCGGAAGCTTCTGATCGAATTTGCATAGGGTAGGCTTCTGCCGACCAAGATCGATCTGTCTTTACCACGCCATGAGAGCTGGTCAAGGTGTTTCCAGCCCCTTCTAACGGTGTGCGGGTAGTGCGTTCGCCGGTGCTTGCTTGGCATCTGTGATGGGTTGCTGAGTCGCCGACCGCATGGCGGTGATCGCTTGCTCCCGGAAAATTAAACTGGCGAACTAGATCGCCATTCTTCTTTGTGCGCGCTGCGCAGCAAGTCGCCCCTCCCGCAGTCAACGGGACATGCTTGGTTTGAGTTGTATCGTTCGGAATACAAATACTTTTCCGCTGGCAATCGAAGTCCGGGAGGTGCAGTCGCCCCGGCTTCATCCAGGTGCCGTTTGCTTTCGTCAATGCGCTTGGAGATGTGGGCCGGCGCCCTGGTCGAGGATGAACTCGTCGCGGGCATCGCCAGGGATTTCGGCCTCCTGGCGAATGTCGTCGTTGAGCTGGTCGCCGGTACCGTTGATGACTACCACGATGTCCCCCGCGGAGGTGATGTCGGGGGCGGCCCCCATCGATCACCGAGTTCGTGAGTGACGACGTGAAACGCGTCCTGCTCCGGAAAACTGCCGTGGGCCGCGGGGACTTGTTCTGGTCACTTTCCCGGCGCTCTGCCGCTTGAAAGGAAAGAATTGCGTCAGGCCGCGCGATTTTGCAGTCGATCAATCTGTCTAAACTCCATTGAGGCTAGACTCACCACCTTCACCCATTGCCCGCGGAGGAAATTCATGGATCGCTATCGAAACAGCGTGCTGGTTGCCGGTCTGGCTGTCTGGATCGCGGCGTCGCCGGCTCTGGCAGAGACCCTGGGAGCCCACGATCAAGCTATCCACGACGCGGCCCGGATCGGGAACGGGAAGCAGGTGCAGGCCATCCTCAAGGAAAATCCTGCAGCGCGGGACGTCAGGACTGAACTGGGTTCGACCCCCCTGCATCTGGCGGCCACCAATCCGGACCTCTCCGCTCTGAAGGCGCTGATTACTGCCGGGGCCGACCCTAACGCGCGCGATAAGGAGGGGGCGACGCCGCTCCATATGGCCGCCTACACCCAGAATGCCAAGCACACCCAATTGTTGCTCGAAGCAGGGGCGGACCCGCTGCTGAAGACGAATTCCGGCCGAGACGCCGGCTCGATGGCTCGCAAGGCAATGGCCAACGAGGCGGCGGGGGTCATTTCCCTATGGTTGCTCAAGGGGTGCAAGGCCGGGAAACCCTGCTGATTCCCCGGCGGAGTCTCCGGGAGACTCAGCAAAAAAAACGGCCCGCATCGCGGGCCGTTTGCTTGAACCCTCGCGGGCTTACTCTGCGACGGGGTTCTGGCGCCGACGCAGGCCAATGGTTCCGATGAGCATGGAAATGCCCAGCAGCGCCATCGAGGAGGGTTCGGAAACCTGCTGGTCGCCACCCGACTTGCTACCCGTGACCGAGTAAAGCTTTGCGTAATCGTAATTGCCCGAAGCTCTTTCGCAACCGGTACAGGTTCCGAACACCGGGTTGTAGGCGGCGATCAGCCAGAAGCTGGAATAGACCGTGGTGTTACCGAGGCTCAAATTGGCGTCCGGCGCAACGTTGGCATAATTTCCGATCACCTTCCAGTCCGCGGAAGTGCTGATGCCGTTATAGGAGATGCCAGTCATCGTCGGGCTGCCCGAGCCGACATAGGCGACGACGGAAATGTCGGCGCTGCCATAAGTGGTGCCCTGCTGAGCCCAGCCGAGCTGAATGTCGGTCAACTTGACTTGCTGGGACGCGAAGGTGACCAACAGCGACTCTCTGCGGCCGTCATTGTCCATGGCATGTTGCGGACTCTGGCAATCCTCGCCGGAACTGCAGACGCCCCAGCCGTAGGATGCGCCGTAGTAAACCGGAGTCTCGGCGGTGAGGTTGTTTACGACGCCAGAAGAGGAGTAACCAGCCAGAGTGCCGGTGACGCCGCCTTCGGTATCGGAGACTGTACCAGGCCAATTCCAAGTGGTGGTCGTGACCGCCGCCGCCTGACCGGAAACCAGCAGGGCGGTCAGACCTAGGGTCGCGGCTATGATCGAAACGCGGGCTTTGTTCATCTTTTCCTCTACCGGAGATTCTCGTGTTGCCCTGTACTAAGCAATTATCGAACCAGTTTATTTTTATATTTTAAATCATACACATGAAAACGGTGCCTGGCTGTCGCCAGGGCGGCGTGTAAGAAATCTCGACACGATTCCGGTCATCGACTCAGCTCGGCCTGAAGTTTTCTGGCCTGTTCGGCGTCCTCGAATCGGCCGCCGATCTTGAACGCTTCGTTGATCTCGTCCCGGGCCTCGGCCTTGCGCCCCACCCGATTGAGCGCATAGGCGAGGTGAAAGCGGATGTCGGCGTTGGCCGCCTCGCGCAGTCGCGCATCGCGAAGCAAGGCAAGCCCCTTGTCGACCTGGCCCTGGCGAACCTGAATCCAACCCAGGGTGTCGATGAAGCGGGCATCCTGAGGGCGGGCGGCGACCGCCCGCTCGGCGAATTTCAAGGCTCCGGTGTCGCCCTGCTGCAGGGCGACCTGGGCCAGATTGTTGAGGATTTCTCCATCGTCGGGGCGACTGGCAAGAATCTTTTCGTAGGCGGTCCGGGCAGCCTTGAGGTTGTTGCTTTGCAGGTGGCCGTCGGCGAGGATGCGCAGAACCGCCAGATTTTCCGGATGCTCGCGATGCCACTTCTCGAGTGCCCCCATGCCTTTGCCGGGTTCGCCCGCGGCGACGTGGGTACGGAAAATTCGGATCGCGATGTCTTGGGAATTTTCCTTACGCTGGACATTGGCGTAGTGATTGAGCGCCGCCGGGAATTGGCGGCGGGCAAAGGCGAGGTCTCCCGACAGCCTGCTGGCGAGGAGCGATCCCTGATTCTTCTCCGCAATGGTCTTGATGCGCTGTTCGGCTTTGGCGAAATCGTTCTGGGCAATGTGAATTTCCGTGTAGAGCGCCAGGGCGGGAATCCAGTCGGGTTTCGTTCCGAGCGCCTTCTCGAGGCTGTACGCTCCTCCGGAAGGATTCCCGGCGGCGAGCTGTAGGTTGGCGACCGCGAGCTGCTTCTCGGCGTCGTAATTGGCATAGCGCGCCATATCCGCCAGGGTTTCGCGGGCTGCCCTCCGGTCACCGACGGCCAATTGGACGCGGGCGAGGTTTTCGAGGGAAGTCAGATTTTCGGCATCCCGTGAAACGGCATCCTTCGCCGCGGCGACGGCAGCGTCGGGGGAGTTGAGGCGCAAGTGCAGGCGGCTCAGTCGGATCGCGCCGCGTACTGCGCCGCTGGGCTCGTCCCGGGCTTTTTCCATCCAGCGCACCGCTTCCTTGGTGTTGCCGGCTTTTTCTTCGGTTGCGGAGAGATCGATCATCGCATCGACATTGCTCGGATCGCTTTGCAGCACGCGATTCAGGCGCTGGCGGGCCTGGTCCGTCTTGCCCTCGACGAGATCGAGGCGAGCGAGATTGAGGGCCGCAGCCTGATAGCCCGCATCCTTGGCGAGAACCTGCTCGTAGGTCTTCCGGGCTCCCGCGCGGTCGCCCTGGGCGGCCTTCGCGACGCCGAGCATGTTGAGGGCGGTCAGGTTTTCCGGATCGGCCTTGACCATGCGGTCCAGGACTTCGATGGCACGTTTGGGTTCGCCGGACTGAAGTTGGAGTGCCGAGAGCATCAGCCCGGCCCGGGACTGCCGAGGATCCCGATTGAAGACCTGACGCAGTTGTTCGATGCCCGAGTCGACATTGCCCGATCCCATGAGGCTGAAGCCGTAAGAGGTTCTCAGATTTCCGTCTTCGGTGATCTTGGTGGCTCGATCGAGCAGCTCCGCGGCCTTGCGGTAGTTGTGGTCCTGCATGTGCGCCATGGCCAGTAGGGAGAGCGCGTTTGGATCCTTGGGTTGGATGCGCAGCAGCGGTTCGAGCAGGGCGATGACGCGGGTCTTGTCATCCCGCTCCAGGTAAATCTTGGCCAGAAGCTTGGTGGCCGGCGGGTCATTGGGATTTTCCCGCAGGAAGGTAGCCAGATAGTCGACCGCGCGCTCCTGATTGCCCTGCCCATAGTGGGCCAAAGCCACCAGAAAGTGCATTTGTCGATTGGCCGTCAGAATGTTGGCCGGGACGCGATCCAGGGTATCGGTCACCTGCTTCAGCGCCGCTTTTGCCGTGGCGCTGTCGCCGCGGGATGCCGCAATCAGCGAACGCAGATAGGAAGCCCGAGGTTCGTTGGGCACCAGTTGCAGCGATTCGGTCAAATCCCGATCAGCCTCGTCCAGACGTCCCAGGTCGATGAGCAAAGCGGCTCGGGCAACCCGCGCATCGATCAATTTCGGTCCTCTCTCGATGGCCTTGCCGTAGGCTTCGAGGGCACCCGCCAGGTCGCCGCGTGCGTGGGCGATGGAAGCCGTCATGGTCAGGGCCCCGGCATCGTTCGGCGCAAGTTTGTTGGCTTCATCGACGAAAGCGCGCGCCCGCTGGAAATCGCCAGCCTGGATATGCACCATCGCGAGGGCAAGACGGGCGTTGACCGATTTGGCGTCAACCGCCAGGGCTTCTTCAAGCATTCGCAGGGACGCCTGCCGATTGCCCTTGTTGGCCAGGGCATTGGCGCGCAGCAGAAGCACTTCGGATTGCGTCGTCGCGGGGAGTCCCACGGCGGAGATTCGCTCCAGAAGCGTGTCGAACTTGCCTTGGAGGAGATAGGCCTGGCCCAGCGGAATCGAGACCTCGGCACGGCTGACGCCCAGGCGCAGCGCTTCCTCGAAAGCGGCTTCTGCGGTCGGCAGATCGCCATTGGCCAGGGCGACCTTGCCCATTAACAGTTGGGCGGCCAGCATGTTGCGATCGATCTGGATCGCATTCTTGAGCTGGATGATCGTCCCGTTCAAGTCCTGCATTTCGTAACGCTTGAGGGCGTCCTCGTAATATCGGGCTGCCTTGGGGTCGGCGGCGTGGGCGTAGGCGACGAGGGAAATGGCGGGCAGGACGAGCAGGGATGAACGCAGGCGCATGGATGGCTTGGGAGACCCGGAGGGTGACGGGCCATTATAAGTTGGCGCTACCCGCACACGCGTGAATTCCTTAACGTCCCAGGGGCGAGAGCCCGTTGGCCAATCGATGCTGCGGTCAGCAAGGGGGCTGCAGCGGGCAGGGTTGCTTGCCCTTTCCAACCGGGAAACCGCCGCCGGGGTAGTCTGCCGTAAGCGCCGGAGGCGCAGGCCCTTTACCGTTGGCCCCGTGTCCCCACTTTCATCGGTGAACAGTTCGATCGAGCGCCCAATGAAAAGGGGGTTGCGAGGTCATCCAGGAAGGGGAAATTGCGGGGGAGTCGGATTGAAATATGGCGAATAAGGTGTTATTAAGCTAAAAAGTTGCATGAACGGCTTAAATGTAAAAAACGCCAGTAATCGTTTTTTTGGGCGTCCTGCGGTGGCCAGAACTCACTCCGGGAAGTCCCCAGGGTACGGCCTTGCAAACCCGGGAGAAGTCGGCCACCATGAGAGTTAGAGCACTTAACAGAGGAGAAGACCATGCCCAGGAGACTCATCCGCGACGTCATTGCCGGACGCCCCCTGATTACTGCTGGAAGAAACGACACCGTCCGCGAAGCCTGTCGATTGATGGCGCAGAAGAAGATTGGTGCCTTACTGATCGTAGACGCCGGGCGTATTGCGGGCATCTTTACCGAGCGGGATGCGCTGAATAAAGTGTTGGCGGCCGGACTTGACCCGGACAAGACGCGGGTCTCCCAAGTGATGGTTACAGATCTGCAGACCATCCGGGCCGGCAAGCCCCTGGCCTATGCCCTTCACATGATGGCTGAGGGCGGCTTTCGGCATGTCCCGGTCGTCGACGACGATGGTGGTCCGGTGGGGATGGTTTCTGCCCGGGATGCTTTGGGTGCCGATTTGATCGACCTGGAGAGGGAGATCAAGCGCCAGGAAGAACTGGAATCCTCGATCGGCTACTGATCGTGGGTCCAGCCCAGTAGCGCCAGTGTCGCGGCGAAGGTGTCGCCCACTGGCGTTTTCGTTTCGATGCCTCGCCCATCGTCGGGGTGGCGCCACACCAAGCCCGTGCAGGCCAGAAGCAGACGATGGCAGTCGAAGTGCTCGGCAAAGAAGCGATTGTGTCGCCCCTTCCCGTAGGTGGCATCGCCGATGATGGGGTGGGCAATGTGCTTAAGGTGGCGGCGCAACTGGTGGCGACGGCCAGTCACCGGAAGTAGCTCGACCAGGGCGTAGCGGCTGGTGGGATAGCGATCGATCGGGATGTCGAGCTCGAAGCGCGCGAGCCGCCGCAGGCGGGTGCAGGCTTCTTGGGTTCCGGAGGATGGGCCGGGCCCCAGCAAGTAGGGATCCTCAACCCGGTCGAGGGGGTGGTCAATCGTGAGCTGCTCAGGTGGGTGGCCGCGGACCAGGGCTCGGTAGGTTTTGGCAATTTCGCCAGAGGCGAATTGGCGCCCGAGAAATGCTGCCGTCTCCGGGTCGAGGCCGAAGATCAACACCCCTGAAGTTCCTCGGTCCAGACGATGGGCGGGCCAGACGCGTCGACCGATCTGGTCCCGCAGGAGCTGTATCGCGAATCGGGTTTCGCGTCGGTCCACTTGGGAACGATGGACCAGGAGCCCGGGCGGCTTGTCGATGACCACCACACGGTCGTCCCGGTACAGTATCGGCAGCAAGATCGAGACTGAATGGGTATTAGTCGCCGCCGAAGAAGCGGGTCTGGGCTTCGGCCGGAATGGGCATGCCGGTGGATCGAGCGCGGGCAAGGAGGTCCCACCAGTAACGGTAGGATGCGCGGTCGTGGAGCTTGCCGCCATGCTGGACCGGTCCCCAGTCGTGGTCCTGTGCCTTGGCGAGAATGTCCAGAGCAGTCTCGACATCGGAAAAATCCGGCCGGAGCGCTTCGACGATGGGCAGGATCTGGTTGGGATGGATGCTCCACATCCGCAGGAAGCCAAACTCCTCACGGGCTCTCCGGGCGTCGCCTCGGATGATCTCCCGGTCCTTGAGTTCCGTCGTCACGTTGTGGGTGGGGACGACGCCGTGAGCCAGGGCCGCTGCCGCAATTTCCGTTTTGGCGCGGGCAATCAGCGGATGATCGAATTGTCCCGGGCTGGTCATCGCCCGCCCGGGAATGGCACCGTGGTGGCCGGAAACAAAGTCCATGAGTCCGAAGTCCAGGCTCTCGACACCGGGGAGAGCGGCGATGTCCCAGACCTGGCGCAGCGCACCATGGGTCTCGATCAGAACATGAACGGGAATCGGTCGGGCGACGCCGTGGGCGGCCTCGATTTCCCGTAGCCCGGCGATTTGGATCTGGACATCCTTGACGCCTTGAGGTTTCGGCAGGGTGACGAAGGGGAGCCGGTCGCCCGCGCGTGGCACGACGATCTCCAAGTCACGGCGCCAGTGTGGGTGCGTGACATCATGAATGCGCAGGGCGACCCGTCCGAACCGGTTGGCGGGTGAGGCAATCATCGCCGCTGCCATATGCGCATGCTCGCTCTCCGCACCGGCTCGCGCGCCGTCTTCGCAATCGCAGGTCACGTCGAAGATCGGCCCAAGGTTGGCTTGGAGTTCAAGGGCTTTGGAGATCAGCTTTTCCGATCCGGCGTAATGGTCTACTGCAGGCAGAATGGGAAACGGCTGCTCGCCGGAATAGAGGACCTGGGTAGGGTGGCGCATGAGAGCTGAGAAGAAAAACTCCAATGTTACCGCGCTGGCGGTTGTTGGATTTAGATGACCAGAACAGCACAGACGCCATTGATGGCGCGGCGGCGTTGTCGGGCGGGCAAGTTTAAGGGTTGTGAACCTTTACGGATCTCGATCACGATTGT
This sequence comes from Rhodocyclaceae bacterium, assembly GCA_035345935.1. GTDB lineage: Bacteria > Pseudomonadota > Gammaproteobacteria > Burkholderiales > Rhodocyclaceae > SSSZ01. The sequence goes on from DAORDK010000051.1 coordinate 10,029, forward strand.
CTGATGCTCTGCCGCTCTGATCGAGTATAGGACGGCCGAATTGCCCCCGGCTGCTCGGATCGTTGACGACGCTGCTCAGGATGGTTGACCTCCTGCCGATGTGATCCTGAACGTTGACCTTGCAGCTTGCCTGCTTCCGACGTTGCGCTCGTGGGCGTGACCCACGCGTTGTGCGGAGACACGGCCTGTGCAGAGCAGCGGAGGATTGGATGTTCCACGGTCTTGCTGCCGCCTGTCCGCATGACGAGTCCGGGATGGCGCGGCCCCCCACCGGCCAAAGCTCACTGCCTGCCTACCAGGCTCTCGTTCAAGGCACACTGGAGATCGATGGCGTAGACTGTCGCGGCGTTCCGGTGGGCGCAGCAGCCGAGCCCATCAAAGGTAGGACCTGGGTCCTCTTGCCAAGAGTGGATCAGGAGGAAGTGCTGGGCGATCTTCGGCGCCGCGCACTCAAGACGACGCTGGCGTCCCTTGGAATTCTCTGGGCGGCAGCGACGATACTCCTCTTTTTTCTCCGCCGCCATGCGCACCGTGATGCCTAAACCGGTGGGCGCGCCGGTCCCGAGAAATGCCTTGACCGCCTATGCTCTTGCAGGAGACCGGGAGCCCGTTTCATTGCCGGCATGAACGATTTCGTCAGCAAACCGGTAGACCCGGATGCTCTCCATCGTGCAATCGGCAAAGCCCTAGTTGCGGAAGCTGCAGGCAGGATTCAATCCGCCGCGAGCGCGGCGGGCTACAGGCGCCCCAACTTGCGATAGAGCGTATTGCGGCTGATGCCGAGTTGACGGGCGGCGGCGGAGATATTTCCGCCGACCGTATCGAGGGCGCGCAGGGCGGCTTGTCTGCCAATTTCCTCAAGACTGCGACTTCCTTCGCCAGTCGGGCCGAAACTTGTTCCGGCTTGCGCTTCGGAGCCGCTGGCCGCAGATCCCGGTGAGTCGCTCTTCAGTTCAAAGAGCTCTTCGGGCAAGTGGTTTTCGGTAATCACCGTTTCGTGTTCGTCGAGGAGCGCAAGGGCGACACGGATGACATTGCTCAGTTGGCGAATATTGCCGGGCCAGGGATAGCGTTCCATTGCCCGCATGGCTGCTTCCGAAAAGCGAACCGCGCTATTCGCGCCCACTTCGCCTCGCACGAGCGCTTCCGCCAAAATGCGCAAGTCGTTCCGTTCCCGCAGCGCCGGAAGCGTGACGCAGAGTCCGTTGAGGCGATAATAAAGATCTTCGCGGAAACTGCCCCGCGCAACTTCCTCGCGCAAGCGACGATGGGTTGCGCAGACCAGGGATATGTCCACCTGGACGGCACGGCAACTCCCGAGCGGAGTGATGCTGCGTTCCTGCAAGACCCGTAACAGGCGGGCCTGGAGATTGAGGGGCATGTCCCCGATCTCGTCGAGGAACAAGGTTCCGCCATGGGCCTGCTGAATCTTTCCTGGAGCACCTTCCTTGCGGGCACCTGTAAATGCCCCACCCTGGTATCCGAAGAGTTCCGATTCGATGAGGGTCTCGGGGATCGCCGCGCAATTCAGGGCGATGAACGGGCCGCTGCGACGAGTCCCTGAGTTGTGGAACGCTTTGGCGAACATTTCCTTGCCGGCGCCGGACTCGCCCTGGATGAGGATGGGAATGTCCTTCCCGAGAATGCGCCTTGCCCGTGCGATGGCAGACTGAAATTGGGGGTCGCCGGCGTTCAGGGTGTCGAGGGTGAGCAGCGAATTTGGAGCGCCTTCCTGGCGTCTTGGCGGCCTGGCAGCGATCGACGTGTCGTCGAAAATCCTTCCCGAGAAGGTCGAAGCAGGAATCTGCCCGCGCAACTGGACCTGGAAGCGTCCGCCGTTCACCGAGATTTCGCTCAGAGCCTGGGAATCGGGCCGCAAGCGATCGATCAAGCCTGAGAGATTGGTTTCGAAGACCATGGAGAAATCGCGCCGAACCGCTTCGACTCTGCGAATTCCCAAGAGATCCAATCCGGCGCGATTGATCGCCAGGATCTGCCCGTCCGGGGAAACTGCAGCCATCCCTTCCTTGGGACTGCCCAGGTATTCCCCATTGGGGTGGAAGCACACGAGAATGTCGCGGCTGTGGGTGTGCTCGAAGAGGCGGCGTTCGACGATCTGAGAAGACAAGCGTACAAGCCCGAGGGTATGACGCTGCTGATTCCGGTAGTCTCCCGAGATGTCGATGACCCCCAGGAGCCTCCCGTCCGGGCCGAAAATGGGACTCGCACAACAGGTCAGGAAACTGTTGTGCTCCAGAAAATGCTCGGCGCCCAGAATCGCCGCGTAGCCCTCTTCCGCCAGAGCGGTGCCGATGGCATTGGTGCCGCGGCGGTTTTCATCCCAGGAGGCACCCGGAGAAAGGGTGACCCGGTCGGCACGGCTGACGAAATCCGGATCGCCGAGGGTGTGAAGCAGCAATCCGTTTGCGTCGGCCAAAATGACCATGCTGCTGGATTCCCGGATTTGCTCAAAGACGTGTTCCATGATCGGGCGGCTTACCGCGATCAAGTTACGTTGACGATCAAGTTCGGTCTTCAGAGCGACGCGATCAAGGGAATCCGAAGCCGGGATGAAACCGGATTCGGCCAAGCCGAAGCGCCTACAGCGTTCCCAGGAACGCAAAACCAGAGGATCCACCAAACCTTCGGGCAGGTCACCCTGATTGAAGAAAATTTCTCGCGCAAGCTTCAGCCGAGCCCCATGGCCTTCGGCAGACTGCTGTAATTGTCCCATCTGCTGCTCCACTCCTCTTTTGTTATCTTTTCTATATTTTTGTGTTTAATAACGTAACACCTGCACATTTTATTAGCAATAGGCGGAGCAGGGCAGCGGAGGATTTTCTCCCCGAGGCGTACGCCAACGTAACTTTTCGCGCGTTAACGTGTAAACTGCGATTCCCCTCACCTGGCGCAGAGCGTGGTATGGGACTTGCTCAAATCCAGGGTTTATCGCCGTTGTCCGCAAACTTATAAGGAGCCAATGTGAACATTTCCTTCCGCTTTTTGTCGTCGCTTGCGGTAGCCTGCCTGATTTCCGCTGCTTCCACCCCCGTGTTCTCCCACGGCGACGTTGTGCCGCAAGCCGTCGACACCACCGGACTGAAGCCCGTCGGGGACGAGTGGTTGAAGAGCAACCCCTACCGTAAGAACGAAACCGCAATCAAGATCGGTACTTCCGCCTACAACCAGAACTGCGCCCGTTGCCATGGCCTGGAAGCCATCTCCGGCGGCATTGCCCCGGATCTGCGTTATCTTCCGCTCGGCGACGAGGGGGACGAGATTTTCATGCAGCGCGTTCGTAAGGGTTCGGTTCGCGACGGTCGCGTCTATATGCCTCCGTTTGAAGGGACCTTCAAGCAGGAAGCGATGTGGGCGATCCGTGCTTACCTGGAAGCCGTGCATGTCGAATGATCGCCGTCTCTGGCTGAAGGGTTTGGCCGCCTTGCCCTTGGCCGGGGTACTTCCCGTAGCGGCAGATGAACTTGACGCGATCCGCAAGCGGGGCCGCTTGCGGATCGCCGTCTACAACGATTTTCCACCCTATTCGGCCAATGCCAAGGGCATCGATGCTGAAGTGGGTCGGGCGCTCGCTGAGAAATTGGGATTGACTGCCGAGGTCGTCGGATTCAATGCCGATGAGGACATGAGCGACGATCTGCGCAATATGGTCTGGAAGGGGCACTACCTCGGAACCCAGCCAGCCGACGTCATGATGCACGTGCCGGTGGACGAGCATCTTGCCAAGCAAAACGATAAGGTCAGAATTTTCGGACCCTATCATCGCGAATCCATCGCCATTGCCCGCAATCCTGCCAAGGTCCAGAGGGTGGTCGGGTCGGCGGCGGTGGCGCTCGAGGTCTTTACCCGCGAAAAAATCGGCGTTGAGTTGGCGACGCTGTCGGATCACTTCTTGCTCTCCGCTTTGAACGGGCGACTGCGCGAAAACGTGGTGCACTTCAAATCCAATGGCGAAGCGGCCAAGAGCCTTGTCAGTGGCGGTATCGCTGCGATCATGGGTCCGCGCGCAGAACTCGAAGCGGCGCTGCAGGGTCAGTCGGGTTTCTCCATCGATACGGTCGAGATGCCCGAACTGCGGGTTGGAAATTGGCCCATAGGCATGGCCGTCAAGGCTGAGGAAATGGACCTGGCGAGTGCCTTGTCGAAGGCAGTGGTCGAATTGAAGAACGACGGCACGATTGCCGGGATCTTCAAGCGCCACGGGATCACTCATCAGCCTGGCTGAACTCGTGACATCCGGTCCGATCCGGCTGCGCCGGATCGGCGCCAACTGCCGCGCAGGACGCGCGGGCGTGGTTCCGGAAGGAAAAGCGATTGGCGATACAGCGTTATAGTTTGCCCGCAGTGGCGGTGCATTGGCTCCAGGCTGCCCTGGTGCTCTGGCTGTTCTGGCTCGGCTGGACCATGCTCGATATTCCTAAAGGCCCCGAGCGTAGCGCTGCATTCAGCCTGCACAAATCGCTCGGCCTGCTTGCTTTCCTGCTGGTCTTGATGCGGCTGATGTGGCGCCGGTATAGTGCTCCGCCGGCCTTGTCGGGTCGCCGCATCGAAATTCTTGCCGCCAAGGCGGTCCACCACGGGCTCTATGTCTTTCTGGTTCTGGCCCCTCTGGCAGGCTATCTCTCGTCGTCCTTTACCGAATACCCGATGAAGTTCTTTGGTGTGCCGCTTCCCAAGGCAGGGTGGCCGGACAAGAATTTGAATGAAGCATTCAAACTTGCCCATGAGATTCTTGTGTGGGGAGGGATGGGCCTAGTCGGAGTCCACGTGGGAGCTGCCCTCCTGCATGCGTTCCGACGGGATGGCACTTTCAGCCGCATGCTCCCGGGGCGTAGCAGAACCTAGGCCGAGAACCTACGGAAAGACAGGGAAAAGAGGGGGGCATTGCGCCCCCCCTCGATCGCTTACTGGAGCGAAAGAATCCACTTGATGGCTTCGGCCAGATCGGCGTCGCTGATCTTTTCCTTGTCGTGGGGCATCATGGGGACCTGTCCCCAGTTGCCGCTGCCGCCGGCACGAACTTTTTCCGCAAGCTTCGCGGGGGCGCTGGCGTCGCCCTTGTACTTGGCGGCGACGTCCTTGTAGGAGGGACCAACCATCTTCTTGTCGACAGCGTGGCAGGAGACGCAGCGGGCTTTCTTGACGATGGCTTCGGAGGCCTGGGCCGGAAGGGCAACGCAGGCGGCGGCGAGAACCAGGGGAACGAGAGTTTTCTGCAGCATGGTTATTTTCCTTTCTTGGGTGGGTCAGACAATGCGACCGGTCCCATGGGGGACCCGCCAGCATCAGAAGGTTTGAAGGGATTCAGCAGCGACGCCAACGGTAAGGCCCCGAGGAGTACGCGCTGAAGGGCTAAGTTCCGACAGGTTGTGGCAAATCGGGCGAAACGACATCGAGATTTCTCCGAAGGCGGTGAGAAATTAGCGTCTGATACGAAGATTGGTTGACCGAGCCGGTGCCGCAGAAAGATTCTGTGACATCTCCTTACTAACTTTCTCCGTTGGTCCCGTCCGCTGAAAAGTCGAGATGGGGCAACAAATACTGCTGCGGCGCCCGCGGGGAGACTTTGCGGCAAGCGACCAACAGCTTGCCCCAGCACGGGGCGTGCCAACCGAAAAAAAATCATATCCTTTACAAAAACTCTATAAAAAACAGAGCCATGTCCAGGTTTTTTGGCGATCCCCGGGAGGGCTCTGGCAGTAAGACGTGCTGGTCAGATGCGTAGCAATTGTTCAGCTCTGGAGCAAAGGAATATTGCCCTGGGGGGAGCTGGAGCCCATTTCGGTTACGGCACGAAACGTGCATGTTGGCGCCATGGCAAGCAAATTGACCTCGCTACGATCAAACCTGGCAGTCCGCGGATTGCAGCCGACAGGATCGAAAATTTCGCGCGATGGAGCTTTGAGCACGGCAGGCTGCGCTTTCGCGGATCACAATGCGAATCCGCTCGTGGTCGTCGCGAGGCCGGTCCTAGAGGCGTTTCGCCGGTTGCTGATTGGCTCCTCGACTTTGGTGCTGTTGACCGATGCAGCCCAGATCGTCATCGCCCTTCTGGGAGATGCTTTGGCCCAAGAGGCGGTGGCGGCCCTGGGCTTGGCGCTGGGGGCAGATGCCGCAGCGCTATTTGGCGATGCCTTCGTTGTCCGGGATTCCCTTGAATCCGGACTCGTACGCTTATCGGGATGCACGGGTGGAGACCTGTTTGGTTTGGCAGCTCCCGTCTTCGGTCCGGAAGGCAGACCGGCTGCCTGGCTTGCGGTTGTGGCCCTGAAGCCCGTCGAGCCTGTCTGCGGTCGCGCCCTGCTTGATCTCCACCGGTGCGTGGTGGAGGATCGATTGCTTGAAGGCATGCCGGATGTGGGAGTCGTCATGCGCGTTCAGTCGGAGAGTGCGCTGCTTGGTTCGCCTCTCGATGGGCTTGCAGTTTTCGATTCGGACGGCAGATTGCTCGCCCGGAACAGGGCAGCGGAGTCGATGTTGCCGCAGGATTGGGTTCCCGGAAGGAATCTGGCATCCTCCCAGGGGATGCCGTGGTCGCAGGTGCTTCGTAGATGTCGCGACGGGAGCGGGCAACCGATCGATCTTTCGCTTTTCGCGCGCCGTCCCTGTTTCGTCCGCGTCGAGCACCGTTGCAACTCTCGTTGGACAAGGCCATCCGGGGGAGCTGGCGCCAGCGATTGGCGTACTCTGGAGGACCTGCCATCCGAGGATTCCCGTATGGCGGAGGCGGTGGAGCGTGCCCGTCGCATCGTGGAAAGGGACATTCCCCTGTTGATTCAGGGGGAGACCGGCAGTGGAAAGGAATGGTTTGCGCGGGCTTTTCATGCCAGCGGGAGCCGTCGGCACGGACCCTTTGTCGCTGTGAACTGTGCAGCCATTCCGTCGGGGCTCATCGAAGCGGAGTTGTTTGGCTACGTCGACGGCGCCTATACCGGCGCAAGGCGTTCCGGAGCTCCCGGCAAGATCCGCGAGGCCGATGGCGGAACGCTGTTTCTCGACGAAATCGGCGACATGCCCCTTGGACTTCAGGCGGTACTGCTACGGGTACTTGAAACGCGTGCAGTGGTTCCCCTGGGGGGGGCGGTAGAACAACCCGTGGACATTGCCCTGGTCTGCGCCAGCCACCAGCCCTTGCAGAGCATGGTGGCACAAGGAGTCTTTCGCGCTGACCTGTTCTTTCGCTTATCGGGAATGACGGTTTCTTTGCCTGCGCTCCGGGAGCGGAGCGATTTTGTGCGCGTGGTGAACGCAATTTTGCTTGAGGAATCCACCAGTCGGGCGATCCGGGTCTCTCCGGAAGCGCTGCGGCTCCTGCGCCGTTATTCCTGGCCCGGGAATCTTCGGCAACTGCGCTACGTGCTGCGTTTGTCCATCGCTCTGCTCGACGGGGAAGCGGTGGTCGACGTGGAGCATCTACCGCAAGAAATTCTTGAGTCTCAAGTCAGTAAAGGCTCATCTGGCGCGGACCTGCGGGCGGTTCAGGCACGACTGGTCCAGGAGACGCTGGCCCGGCATGGCGGCAATGTCTCCGCTGCGGCCCGCGAGCTTGGGATTACCCGGACCACCCTCTACCGCAAATTGGAGGCTCAACGGGGCCGGCCCAATGCCGTCGCCCGCGACGGCTCATGAAAAAAGCCGGGGAAACCCGGCTTTTTTCCAAGTGCGTGATGAGGCATTACTTCATTGAAAGAATCCAGAACACCAGCGAGCGGGCGTCGGTTTCGGAGATGGCGACGGCGTTGGGGGGCATCGCAACACCGGAAACCTTGTTCTTCCAGTGGCTGGAGTAGGGGTTAGAGCCCTCCAGAACAACGCGAGTGAGGAAATCGGCAGCACCAGGCTTGCCGCCGTACATCTTGGCTACTTCAGCCCAAGCGGGGCCGATCGGCTTGTCGGTGCCGGCGGCAGTGGGCCCTTTGCCGCTGACGGCGTGGCAGGTGAAACAGCCGGCATTGGTGGCGAGCTTCTTCATCTTCTCGTCGTTCGCCGCATCGGCGAAGGCGCTCCCAACGCTGGCGGCGAGGAGAATACTGGCAAGAGCGAATTTGATGGAGCGAGGGGTCATGGAATTTCTCCGGATGTGTAAGGGTGTAGCAGAAATCGAACTTCAGTAAATGCGCCGCCAATATATTAGCCTGAATTGACTAGTTAGCGAAGGGTTGCACCGGAAGTCGGCGTCGTCGGCGGCGGCTTCTGCAGGTCAGGTTAGATGTCCGGGAGATCAGCAAGGTCGACCAGGCCATGTCGTGCGGCCAATTGGATCAGTCGGAAGTCGGTGTCCGCTTCGAGCTTTTGGCGGATCAGGGAAAGGTAGTTCAGGATGGTCTTTGGACTGAGATGCATTGAGGATGCGATCCCCCTTGAGGTTTGCCCCTGGGCGAAGAGACGCAGAACGTCAAATTCCCGGGGGGTGAGTTGTGAGAGATCGCCTTCGCCCTCGACGGCCTGGCGAGCCAACGTTTGTGCAATCTCGGGCGAGAAGACGTGTCGTCCGGCTGCCACACGACGTATGCCGTCGATGACTTCGGTGGGTTCGCAGTACTTGGTCAGATAACCATGGGCTCCACTGCGCAGCGCCTGAGTGACATGGCCGGCGCTTTCGTGCATCGAGAGGACAAGGATGCGAAGTTCCGGGCTCCTGGCGAGCATGCCACGAATCGCTTCGATCCCGCTGCTGCCCTTCAGGCTCAAGTCGACTAGGGCAAGGTCGGGACTCTGGCGGGCAACCAATTCATTGGCCTCCTCGGCACTGGCTGCCTCGCCGACCACGCGGAAGTCTGGTTCGGCGTCGAGCAGTCGGCGATAGCCGCTGCGAACGACGGTGTGATCGTCTACGAGCAGAATGCGAGTGATCACAGGGTCTCCTTGTCGGAGCAAAGCGGTAGGGCCATGTGGAGGGCCAGGCCATGGGGGCGAACAGCGTCGATCCGGAGCGCACCGCCGACGATCGCCAAGCGCTCTTCCATCCCGAGGAGGCCGCTACCGCGAATCAACCCTCCAAAGGGCGGGCCACGCCCGTCGTCCACGACCGACAGATGGAGTTGCGAATCAAGGCAGGCCAGGGTCAGAATGCACTGGCTGCCTTGGCTGTGGCGGACTGCGTTGGTCAGGGCCTCCTGGATGACGCGATAGAGGGTGAGGCAACAGACTTCGGAAATTTCCGGCAAACGTCCAGGCAGTTCGAGTCTGAAAGCCAGGCCTGGGACCCGTTGGCGCCAGCCCTCGATCAGTTCTTCCAGGGCGCCTCGCAGACCGGCGGCATCCAGGCCGTGAGGGCGCAGGCTGCGCAGCATGGTTCGCAATTGTTCGCGACCGGCCTTGACGTCCCGGCGCAGTTCTCGGGCGCATTCGCTGACCCGTTCCGGGCCGAGTTCCTTCCCATGAAGCTCCAGGTATCCGGCGGTCACGCTGATCGCGGTCAGGGTTTGCCCCATCTCGTCGTGGAGTTCCCGGGCAAGGGCCGCTCTTTCCTCTTCTCGGACGGTGATGAGTTGCCGGGCGAGATGGTGCTTGGCGGCATGAGATGCTGCCAGTGCAGCGGCCAACTGATCGATGGCGGTAGCAACCCGGCGGAACTCTTTGAGGGCGAAGGCCGGCAACTCGGCAGTCTTTTCTCCCCGGGCCAAGCGGCGGATGCCCTCTTCAAGTTCCCTCACTGGCGTGAGAGCCCGGTGGGCAGACCACCAGGCCACCACCAGGGTTGCTCCGGAAAAGAAGATTAGCGTGACACACAGGCGGGCGGTGTCGGCGAGGCGTTCGTCGATCTCCGAAGCTGGATTGGCGGCAATGCGGAGCACCTGCCCGCCCAGGCGGACGTTTTCTCCGCTTTCGCGAGATGGGCTAAGGCCCAGTAGCGATGCGATGCGATCAGAAAGCTCCAGCTCGCCTTTCGCTACCGCCCTTTGGCCCGCGGTTGCAAGCACGAGATGGCGTAGTGGACGTTCGCTGAGTAGGGTCTCAAGTTGCGATTCGACTTCCTCGGCCGGGGCGGCTGCGGCGATCCGACCGGCTTCCAGCAAGACGCTGGCAAGATTCTCAGACGCGGCGATTTCGTTGCGGATATCCCCCTTCAGAGAATACAGGTTGATCGCCATTGCGATCAGCACGAGCACAGTCAGCAAGAGGCCGAGGGAGCCCAAGAGACGCCAGCGCAGGTCCATGGATCACCTTAAATTCGAGAAATCCAGATTGTGCAACAAGTTTTGTCTTGCCCGATCGGCGCGGGAAATCTTCCTGGTACCCGACGAGCCGTTCCCGGAGCGTGCTAGCGCTTGTCCCGAGACCCAGGAAGGGGCTCATGCAATGCGGCGCTCACCTCCGCCTGCGACTCCGCACGGCGGGCTGGGGGCACGCGGCCGAAAGCGATTCCGGCGCCTCTCAAAGCATTGGTCAGCCGGCCTTGTAGCGGCCGCCTTTGCCACGTGCCAGCACAAAATAAAAGGCACGAGGCCCGGATGGGAACTCGTGCCTTGCCGCCTGCCCCGAGCCCCGAAGGGCTGCGCGGCAGGTGGAGCAGTGCAGAATTACTTATGCAGCTTGAAGGCCCAGACGGAACCACCCTGTTCGAGGTAGTTCACGCGCTTGGCAACGTCTCCGCCCCACAGGGGAACGGCACCACCCCAACCGGCAACCACGGCGACGTACTGCTCGCCGTTTTGTTCCCAGGTGATCGGGGGGGCGACGATGCCGGTACCGACGTTGAAGGACCAGAGTTCCTTGCCGGACTTGGCGTCAACACCCTTCAGGAAGCCTTCCGGGGTACCGTAGAACACCAGGCCACCCGCGGTGGTCAGGACGCCGCCCCACAGGGGAGCGTAGTTCTTGTTTTCCCAGACGATCTTGCCGGTGGCCGGATCGACGGCACGCATGGCGCCAATGTAGTCGTCATGCAGAGCCTTGATGGTGAAGCCGGCGCCCAGGTAGGCGGCACCCTTCTTGTAGGAGACGGGCTCATTCCAGATGTCCATGCCCCACTCGTTGGAGGGAACGTAGAACAGACCGGTTTGCGGGCTGTAAGCCATCTGCATCTGGTTCTTGCCGCCGAGGAAGGACGGAGCGGCGAAGACGGCGGTACCCTTCTTGCCATCAGCGCCCTTGGCCGGGTCGCCGGGGTAGTTGTCCATGTTGTAGATGGGACGACCGGTGCTCAGGTCGATGCCCTTGGCCCAGGACGTCTGCTTGACGAAGGGGAAGGCATTCAGCAGCTTGCCGTTGGTCCGGTCATTGACGAAGAAGAAGCCATTCCGGTCGGCCTTGCCGCCAGCCTTGACCATCTTGCCGGTCTTCGGATCCTTGAAGTCGAAGGAAACGAATTCGTTCACGCCGTCAAAGTCCCAGCCGTCATGCGGGGTGTTCTGATAGTGCCAGGCGATCTTGCCGGTGTCGGCGTCGATGGCCACGGTGGAACAGGAGAACAGGTTGTCGCCCGGACGGGTATGGCTGTTCCACGGAGCAGGGTTGCTGGTGCCCGCGAAGATCAGGTTGGTTTCCGGATCGTAGGTGGCGCCGTTCCAGGTGGCAGCACCGCCGGTCTTCCACATGTCGCCAGGCCAGGTGGCGTTGGTGGTGCCGGAAATGCCGTTTTCGGTCTTGTTGCCGGAGGCGTCGAAGGTGTAGCCCATGTGGCCTTCAACAGTCGGACGGGTCCAGACCAGCTTGCCGGTCTTGGGGTCGCGAGCGTCGATGCGGCCGACGATGCCGAATTCACCGCCAGACACGCCGGTGATCAGCTTGCCCTTGGCGATGATGGGAGCGGCGGAGGCAGAGTAACCGGCGGCGTAGTCTTCAAGCTTTTCCTTCCAGACGACCTTGCCGGAATCCTGCTCCAGGGCGACCAATTGGGCGTCCAGGGTGGCGAAGATGACCAGATTGTCGTACAGGGCGGCGCCGCGGTTGATCACGTCGCAGCAGGGCATGATGCCGTCGGGCAGACGATGCTCGTACTTCCACAGCTTCTTGCCGGTCTTGGCGTCGATTGCGAAGAGACGGCTGTAGGAGGCGGTGACGAACATCTTGCCGTTGGCGACAACCGGCTGGGATTCCTGGCCACGCTGCTTTTCGCCACCGAAGGACATGGACCAGGCGGGGACCAGGTTCTTGACGGTGTTCGTGTTGATCTGGGTCATCGGGCTGTGGCGCTGGCCCTGGGTACCCAGGCCGAAGCTGACGACGTCGCCGGGAGTCTTGGCGTCGTTGAGGATGTCTGCGTCAGTAACGGCGGCCATGGCCTGGCTGCTCATGAAAGCCGAGGCGGCGATCACAGCGCTGGCAATGGCGGTACGGCGGAAAAAATTGTGTCGATGCATGGATTAGGTCTCCTTTGTTGTCCATGAAATTGGTCGGGTGGCTGCCTTCCGTTCCCTGAGCCAGCTTCCCTGCCAGCGCCCCATTCTGCAAGGGTCGTGCCAGCGAGGGTTTTCGGACCCCGCCAACGCGAAACCTCCATTTGGCTGGCGTTGGCGAAGAGCGAGCCAACTGTCTCGGGAAACGAAAGCAGGGTGTTGCAATAGTCACCACCTGTTCCAAACTTGCACACTATCGTAGTTACAGCGGTCGCGGCGCGAATCTCCCCCTCCCGCAGGGGCGTATTCTGCACCTTTTTTTGCTTTGTGGGGTGTAGTATACGAATTGCGGTTTTTTCTGAGAAAATGGCTCCCTATAAGCCATTGCCAAAATGCGAGGAGAGAGAATGAAACTGCTGGCGCTCGTCCTGTCGTTCGGCCTG
>DAORDK010000052.1:0-22535 GCA_035345935.1 Rhodocyclaceae bacterium
TCTCTACGCAACAAACCGCGGGGCAAGGAATCACGGCTGCTTCCAAGCTTTCGCAGACGAGGAGTTAAACATGAAAGTGCAACCTTCAGTGAAGCGCATTTGCCGCAATTGCAAAGTCATCCGTCGCAAGGGCGTCGTGCGCATCATTTGCAAGGACCCGCGTCACAAGCAGCGCCAGGGCTGAGTGCCCGGGACGTGTCCTGAGTTTGTCAATTTTAGAAACATTGGAGTGATTCGATGGCCCGTATTGCAGGGGTAAACATTCCGAACCATCAGCATGCCGAAATCGCGCTTACCGCGATCTACGGTATCGGCCGCACCCGCGCGCAGAAGATTTGCGACGCCGCCGGCATCGTTCGCAGTACCAAGATCAAAGACCTGTCGGATGCCGACATGGACCGCCTGCGCGAGCAGGTGGGCAGATTCACCGTCGAGGGTGATCTCCGCCGCGAGGTGACCATGAGCATCAAGCGTCTCATGGATCTGGGTTGCTATCGGGGTCTGCGTCACCGCAAGGGGCTGCCCTGCCGCGGCCAGCGCACCCGCACCAACGCTCGGACCCGCAAGGGCCCGCGCAAGGCCATCGCCGGCAAGAAGTAACAGGGAAAGAATATGGCAAAGACTGCTACCAAGGTACGCAAGAAGGTCAAGAAGAACGTGGCGGAGGGCATCGCCCACATTCACGCGTCCTTCAACAACACCATCATCACCATCACCGATCGCCAGGGCAACGCGCTGTCCTGGGCGACTTCCGGCGGTGCCGGTTTCCGCGGCTCGCGCAAGTCCACGCCCTTTGCCGCCCAGGTGGCTGCGGAAGCGGCGGGCAAGGCGGCCCAGGAATGCGGCGTCAAGAACCTCGAGGTCCGTATCAAGGGCCCCGGTCCCGGCCGCGAATCTTCCGTCCGGGCGTTGAATGCCCTGGGCCTGAAGATCACCGCGATTTCCGACGTGACCCCGGTTCCCCACAACGGCTGCCGTCCGCCCAAGAAGCGCCGCATTTAAGGAGAAGGAAAAGTGGCTCGTAATCTCGATCCGAAATGCCGTCAGTGCCGCCGTGAGGGTGAAAAGCTCTTCCTCAAGGGCGAAAAGTGCTACACCGACAAGTGCGCCATTGAACGCCGTTCTTATGCTCCCGGTCAGCATGGCCAGAAGTCCGGCGCCCGTCTCTCCGACTATGGCGTGCATCTGCGCGCCAAGCAGAAGATTCGTCGCGTCTATGGCGTCCTCGAAGGCCAATTCCGCAAGACCTTTGCCGCAGCCGAAGGCAAGAAGGGACAGACCGGCGAGAACCTGCTCCAGCTCCTGGAGTCGCGCCTGGATTCCGTCGCCTACCGCATGGGATTTGGGGCGTCTCGCGCCGAATCCCGCCAGGTCGTCCGCCACAACGGCGTCCTGGTGAATGGCAAGCGGGTGAATATTCCTTCCTTCCAGGTGAAACCCGGCGACGTGGTTCAACTGACCGACCGCGCCCGCGGTTCGCTGCGGGTGAAGGCCGCTCTGGAAGCCGCCGAGTCCCGCGGCTTCCCCGAGTGGCTGGCGGTCGACATCAAGGAAGGCAAGGGCACGTTCAAGGCATTCCCCCAGCGGTCCGAGTTGCCCTCGACGCTGAACGAAGGCCTCGTCATCGAGCTTTATTCGAAGTAACACTCCGGCACAGGAAACTCCCTCATGCAAAGCAGTGGACTTCTGAAACCCCGCATCATCGACGTGCAAAGCGTTTCGCCCGTACAGGCCAAAGTCGTCATGGAGCCGTTCGAACGCGGCTTTGGCCATACCCTGGGCAACGCCTTGCGCCGCATCCTTCTGTCTTCCATGCCGGGCTACGCCCCAACGGAAGTCACCATCGACGGCGTACTCCACGAGTACTCCACGGTCGATGGCGTCCAGGAAGATGTCGTCGATATCCTGCTCAACTTGAAGGGCATCGTCTTCAAGCTGCACAACCGGGAAGTGGTTACCCTTTCCCTGAACAAGGAAGGCGAAGGCGCCGTCCGGGCCGGCGATATCGAGCTGCCCCACGACGTCGAGATCATCAACCCCGAGCACGTCATCGCTCACCTCTCTCCGGGCGGCAAGCTGTCCATGGAAGTCAAGGTCGAGAAGGGTCGGGGCTACGTCCCTGGCAACGTGCGCAATCTGGGGGATTCCAAGACCATCGGCAAGCTGGTCCTGGACGCGTCCTACAGTCCCATCCGTCGCGTCGCCTATAACGTCGAGAGCGCTCGCGTCGAGCAGCGTACCGACCTGGACAAGCTGGTGGTGGATATCGAGACCAACGGCGTCGTCGAGCCCGAAGAGGCCATCCGCTACGCTGCGCGCGTGCTGATGGAGCAACTCTCGGTCTTCGCCGACCTGGAGGGTACTGCGCCGGTGACCGAGGCATCCAAGCCGGTGCAGGTGGACCCGGTACTCCTGCGCCCGGTGGACGATCTGGAACTCACCGTCCGTTCAGCCAATTGCCTCAAGGCAGAGAATATCTACTACATCGGCGATCTGATCCAGCGCACCGAGAATGAGCTCTTGAAGACACCCAATCTCGGTCGGAAGTCGCTTAACGAAATCAAGGAAGTGCTGGCCGCCCGCGGCCTCACCCTTGGCATGAAACTGGAAAACTGGCCGCCCGCCGGTCTGGAGAAGGCGTAAGCCTTTTCCGGTCGCAGCAGCCAAGGGACGCCTGCAGAACATAGAAAGGATTAACCATGCGTCACCGTCATGGACTTCGCAAACTCAACCGTACCAGCAGTCATCGCCTGGCGATGCTGCGCAACATGACCGTTTCCCTGCTCAAGCACGAGGCCATCAAGACCACCGTGCCCAAAGCCAAGGAACTGCGTCGTGTCGTCGAACCCATCATCACCCTGGGTAAGGCTCCGACCCTCGCCAACAAGCGTCTGGCTTTCGACCGCCTGCGCGACCGTGACGTGGTGGTCAAGCTCTTTGCCGAAATCGGGCCCCGCTATGCTTCCCGTCCGGGGGGCTATCTGCGCATCCTCAAGTGCGGATTCCGGGTTGGCGATAATGCCCCCATGGCCTTTGTCGAGCTGGTCGATCGTCCGGAACCTTCCGAGCCGGTCGAAGTGGCCGAGAGCGAAGCGGCCGCGGCTTAATTCGCGAGGGGTAGAAAGGAAAAGGCCGGGCATTGTCCCGGCCTTTTGTTTTGGTACGACTGGACCGGAAGCGGATCAATGTATTGCCGACGGTGCCGTCGATTTAGGTTCGAAGGCAAGGGAGAGCCGAGCCGACCGGGTCCGGCGCGCGTTTCAGGGGCAGTCGATCACCATCAAAGAGACGTCGTCGGCGGCGAGCTCATCGCCCAAGTGCTTGGCGAGGGCAGTCGAAACGGCATCGAAACGCTGACCCGGGGTGGTATGGGCGACGCTGGCGAGGATTCCTTCCGTTCCGAACTGCAGTCCGTCCTGGGCAGTCGCTTCGATCAAGCCGTCGGAGTAAAGCAGCAGTTGGCTTTCCTTTTGCCAGGTGAAGGTCGTGGCCTGGGTATCGATGGCGTCCATGATGCCCAGGGGTAACTGGGTCGAAGGAAATTCGGCCTCCTTGCGGCCCCAGCGGTCGATCAGCAGCGCCGAAGGCGTTCCGCCAACCCAGATTTCCCCTGACTTGCTGGCCGGATCCAGGCAGACCACCGTAGCGGCCACGAAGCGCCCGATAGGCATCGATTCGCGCAACTGCTGATTGAATTCCCGGATCAGCTCCTGGACCGGAAGATTCTGGGCTGACATCCGGTAAAAGACAGAGAGTACAGGCAAGACGCTGATCGCCGCAGCGAGCCCGTGCCCGGTGGCATCGGCCAGGAGCGCATAGAACCGGCCCTCGGGCGAACGGACTGCAGCGACGACGTCTCCACTGAAATGCTGGGCCGCGATGACCGCGTAGCGCAGGCTGGGATCCTGAAGTCCACGCCGGTGCATTTGCTTCTCGATCAGGCGGATGGCGAGTTGCTGTTCGCTCTCGGTCTGATCGTAATAAACCTGCAACTGCCGGGCGTTTTCTCGCAGGGTCGCCTCGGCGGCCTTGCGTTCGGAGATGTCGCGAATGACGCCGATGAACAGTCGGTTATTGTCGAGTCTGATTTCAGAGACGGCCAGTTCGGCGGGAAAAAGATTCCCGTCGCGTCTGCGGCCAATGACTTCCCGCTCCGTGCCGATGATGCGCCTGGGGCCACCATCGACGTAGCGCTGGACATAAGCGTCGTGCTCGGAGTGGTAAGGCTCCGCCATCAGAACCTTGACGTTCTGCCCGATGAGTTCGTCGGCGGTCCAGCCGAACAGGCGTTCGGTCGCCAAGTTGCAGGCGATGACCGTCGCCGTCGTATCGATGGTGATGATCGCTTCAAGAACGCTGTCGGAAATCGCTTGGAGCCGATTGAGAGACTCCACCGATTGGGCCTGCAGAGCCAGGGATTTCTGCATCGACCGCAGCTTGGCTTCGAGGACGATGAAGTTGATCGGCTTGGTGAGGTAATCGTCGCCGCCCGATTCCAGTCCTTCAAGGAGATTCTCGTCACGATTGAGGGCGGACAGGAAAATGATCGGAACCCAGAGATCCTGCGCCAGGACGCGAATCCGGCGGGCGGCTTCGAATCCGTCCATGACCGGCATCATGATGTCGAGCAGAACCATGTCGGGGCGTTCGGCCTCGAATTTTTGGACTGCCTCTTCGCCGTTCTCGGCGAGCAGGACCTGATGGCCCTGCTTCTTGAGAAACACCTGCAGGACGTGCAGATTCGTCTTGTTGTCGTCTACCGCAAGAATGCGCAGGGATTTCAGAGGTTCGTTCATCAGATGCTGGATTGCGGTCGGCAAGGCGTCAAATGACCGGTTCGCCCTTGCCGTCGGAAGGGGGTGCCAGGGGCAGCGTCACCGTGAAGGTGGCGCCTCCGTTGGGATTGTTCCTGGCCGCAATCGTACCATGGTGAGCAAGAATGATCTCGCGGGAAATGGCCAGTCCGAGGCCGGTTCCTCCGGCACCATTCTTCGTCGCGCTGCTCTGGGCGAACTTTTCGAAAACATGGTCAAGTTCGTCCTCGGGGATGCCTATCCCGGAATCGCTGATTGCCAACTCGAGCGCTCGGTCACCCCTCAAGTCACGGCTATCGGCAATGGAAACGACAATGGTGCCGCCGTCGCGGGAAAACTTGATCGCATTGGCCAGTAGATTGTGGACAACCCGTGCGATTTGCACTGCGTCACCCCTGAGCCGAGTTTCGTCGGAGTCGACGCGCAAATCCACGGTCAGGGCGTGCTCCGGCAGGAGGGACTCCAGTTCGCTGATCGCGGACTCTACCAGCCCTCGCAGATCGAATAAGCCATGATCCAGAGGCATGCGCCCGGCCTCGAGTTTGGAGAGGTCGAGCAGGTCGTTGATCAGGACGACGAGGCGCTCGGCACTGGTGCGAATGCGCTCGAAGTAGAGTCCGATCTTTTCCGGACCTGCATTGACGCGGTCCATTCCGAGCCGACTGAAGCTCATGATCGCGTGCATGGGGGTGCGCAATTCGTGGGACATGTTGGCCAGAAATTCCGATTTCGCCTGATGCGCGCGAGTGGCGGCAGCCAAAGCCCGGGAGAGATCCGCCGTCCGTGCGGAAACCATTTCCTGCAGATTGTCGCGATGCCGCCGAAGCTCTTCCTCGATTCGCTTGCGTTCTGTGATGTCCATGTAGATGGTGACGAAACCGCCCCCCCTCAGGGGTGTGCCCCGGACCTCGATCACCCGTCCATTGGGGCGCGTGCGTTCGAACTGGTGGGGCTGCGGGTTGGCGGCCTTGGCCATGAGCGCGTCGGCCAGGGCCTCGGGGTCCCCCGGGCCGTACTCGCCACGCCGGGCATTGAACAACGCGACCTCGCGGAAAGTCGGGGTGCGCTCGGCAAACAGCTCGCGAGGAAAATCGAGGACATCGAGCAGTTGGCTGTTGGCGGCGATGAAGTTGAGCTGGGCGTCGATAAGGGAGATGCCGCAGGGGACGTTGGCGAGGATGGTCTGGACCATCTCGTGCTGGCGGGCGAGTTTCTCCTCGGCTGCTCGCTTCTCGCTGACATCGATGGCGATGCCCAGGTAGCCGGAGATCGCTCCCTCGGCGTCTTTGAGGGCGGTGACCGTGAGATCTACGCGCAGATGCCCCCCGTCGGCGCGCCGATAGGTCCATTCCCGCCGTTCGAATCCAAAGAGCTTGGGCAGGGCGATGAAGACGTCGAAGCCGGTCACCGGGCGCTTGAGGATGCCGGAAAGTTCCGCGGAGCGTTGTTCGATTTCCTCGGGCAGATGAATGCGGGCTGGACTCGCCTTGGCCAGCATTTCCGAGGCCGGGATGCCGAGCATCCTTTCGGCCCCCCGATTGAACAAGGTGATCGTGCCTTCCGGGTCGGTGGCAATGACGCTCACCTCGGTGGCGCCGTCCAGAATCGCCTGCTTGAACTGTTCCCTGGCCCGGATTTCCGCTTCCGCATTGCGCAGATTGCGGGTCGCCTGAGCGGCGTAGGCCATCGCCCAGTGCCGCTGGATCAAAAGAAGAAAGACGCCGGTAGCGAGCAGCAGGGAGATGGTCAGTCCGCCGGCCAGGATCAGTGTCGGCTCGGTGATCGCGTCTCCATCTGCGTTCGGCAGGGCGAATTCGAGACGCCAGGTCCGGTAGCCGAAGGACAGTTCGTGCTCGGTGGTCAGCAGGGCGTTCTTCCAGCTGAACTTCGGTCGCGTATCGTGAAAGGGCGTCGGTTCGGCTTCGTTTCCGGTGTCGAAGACCCGCAGGACCATATCCTCGACTAGAGTCTTCGCCGTCGTCTCGAGAAACTCGGGCATGCGATAGGCGGCGAATACGACGCCGAGCAGCGCCGACTGGCGCTCGCCGACATTGGCTATCGGCGCTCCCGGGCGATAGACGGGGCGGAAGAGGAGGAAACCCGGTTCGCGATTGCCATCCCGGTCATGGACCAGGATGGTGCGTCCCGATACCACTACGTCATCAACTCGGGTAGCGAAATCTATACCTTCCCGCCGCACTGCCTCCGAATAGAGATCGAAGCCCCGCGCGCGCATGACCACCTCGCTTCCGGCGGCAAGATAGACGACCGGGAACAGGGTCCGGCCTTCGGTCTCCGGGAAGATGCGAAAAGAGGCGTCACCGTCCCGCCGGTGGATTTGCGCCATGGCGCGCGGCAACGCGTCGCGGGCAATCCGGGGGGCGTATCCGTAACCCACCATTCCCGGGAGATGGCGATAGGCGTCGGTGCGTGCGGCGTAACGGGACCACTCTTCGGCGGAAATATCTTCGCTACTTGCGAAATAGGCGCTGACGGTCCGCAGGAACTGGGCATGAAACTGCAGGCGCTCCCGCAATTCATACGTCACCTGGGCGGCGCCGCGCTGGAAATTGAGATTGCGCTCCTCTTCGAGGGCCAGTCTTCTGTGTTTGGAGTAGATGCAGGTCAGCGCCGCGAGACCGACGAACAGGGCCAGCGGGATGACCCAGCGTATGCGGGACGAAGGTGGCGGGAAGGAGAACGAGGTGGGAAGTTTCATGGGTGGGCGCGACGAATTCCATTATGTTAGCAGCGCTTCATGCGCTGCCTGAGGTCTCCTCCCTTTGTTGCAATGACCACAGTCGGGCATAGGCGCCGTCGGCGGCGAGGAGATCGGAATGATTGCCGCGCTCGACGATGCGGCCCCCGTCCATCACCAGAATGGCGTCGGCGTTCATGACGGTTGATAGCCGGTGGGCGATCACCAGGACGGTTCTACCCTGGGCGGCCAGTTCGAGTTGTCCCTGGATGGCCTTCTCGGTGTGCGAATCGAGGGCGGAGGTGGCTTCGTCGAAAACCAGCAGGGGAGGATTCTTGAGCAGCGTCCGGGCGATGGCGACCCGCTGCTTCTCTCCGCCAGAGAGTTTGAGACCCCGCTCTCCCACCCGGGTCTCGTACTTCTGCGGGAGCGATTCGATGAAATCGTGGAGTTGGGCTGACCGCGCGGCGGCGATGACCTCCTCCCGCGAGGCTTCCGGTCGGCCGTACTGGATGTTGTAGAAGATGCTGTCGTTGAACAGCACCGTATCCTGGGGAACGATACCGATCGCGCTGCGCAGGCTGGCCTGCTTCAAGCTGCGCAAGTCGTGGCCGTTGATTCGCACCGCGCCGGCCGTGACGTCGTAGAAACGGAAGAGCAAGCGGGCCAGAGTCGATTTTCCCGCCCCGGACGGTCCCACGACCGCCACCGTCTGGCCGACTTCGATGCTGAAATCGACACCGTCGAGTATCGTCCGTTCAGGCTCGTAGGCGAAACCCACGGACGCGAATTCCACCCGCAGCGGCCCGGGTGGCAGCTCCCGGGCATCGGGTGCGTCGGCGATCTCCCGGTGTTCGTTGAGGAGTCCGAACATGCGCTCGATGTCGGTGAGGGCCTGGCGGATTTCCCGGTACACCATGCCGAGGAAATTGAGCGGCGTGTAGAGCTGGATGAGGAAGGCGTTGACCAGAACCAGGTCGCCCAGGGTCATCGTACCCGCCACGACCCCCGCGGCGGCCCGCCACATCATGGCGGTGACCCCAGTGGCGATGATCGCCTGCTGTCCCAGGTTGAGGACGGAAAGAGTGGTCTGGCTACGGGTGGCCGCGTCTTCCCACTTGAGCATCTGGGCGTCGTAGCGCCGCGCCTCGAAGTCTTCGTTATTGAAATATTTGACCGTTTCGTAGTTGATGAGGCTATCGACGGCCCGGGTGTTGGCCGCGGAGTCCGACTCGTTGACCGCACGCCGGATGTCGATGCGCCAGTTGCTCACCTTCACCGTGAAGACGACATAGGCGGAGATCGAGATCGCCGTGATCAATACGTAACCCAAGTCGTAGCGGACGAAGAGAATCCCCAACACGAGGCTGATTTCGACCAGGGTCGGCAGGATGGAATAAAGGCTGTAGGAAATGAGACTACCGATCGACCGCGTGCCCCGCTCGATGTCCCGCGAAACGCCTCCGGTCTGCCGCTCGAGATGGAAGCGCAGAGCGAGGGCATGGAGGTGACGGAAGACTTCCAGGGCCACTTGGCGGACCGCCTGCTGGGTCACCCGGGCAAAGAGGATTTCCCGCAGCTCGGTGAACAGCGAGGTGGAAAAGCGCAGGGCGCCGTAGAGCAGCAAGAGTACCGCCGGCAGCGCTAGAACTTGCTGCGGGCCGGAGAGATCGTCGATGACCTCCTTGAATATCAGTGGAACCGAAACATTGGCCACCTTGGCCCCGACCAGGCAGGAAAGGGCAAGCACGACCCGCAGCCGATAGCGCCACAGATAGGGCAGGAGCGTCTTCAGGGTGGGCCAGACGTGCAACTGCTTGAGGGGTGTTCCGACCGGCGGGCGGGGAAGGGCGGTGGTTCGGCGCATGGGTATCCCTGGGGAAAGATTCGCCGAGTATAGGAAAAGTCCGACACTTCCGGGAAAATCACCGAGTCACCAACAAAATCCTGTGCGCCGTGGATCATCTTGCCCAATTGCCTGCCGTCGAACCGACCCTGCGGGTCATGCCCATGCCTGCCGACCTCAACCAGTACGGCGACGTCTTCGGCGGCTGGGTCATGGCTCAGGTCGACGTCGCGGGAGCCATTCCCGCTTTGCGCCGCGCCCAGGGCCGGGTGGCGACGGTATCGGTCAACTGCTTCCAGTTCAAGCAGCCGGTGTCGGTGGGCGATGTCGTGAGCTTCTACGCCCGCATCGTCCGGGTCGGGAAGACTTCCATTACCGTCGACGTCGAAGTCTATGCCCAGCGCAACTATGCCGATCCCATTACGGTTCGTGTGACGCAGGCGCAACTGACCTACGTCGCCATCGATTCGGGCGGGGAAAAACGGGACGTTCCCCCCGAAAGTGCGTAAAATTAGGCTATTGCCTTGGTTTTACGATATTCGGGGAGAATTCCGTTGAACGCCTTTCGCCTGCGCCTCCTGCCGGCCTGCCTCCTGGCGGCCTTTTCGGGAACCGTCGCCGCGGCCGGGTTCCAGCTTTGGGAACAGAACGCCAGCGGCATCGGCACCGCCTACGCGGGTTCCGCCGCCATTGCCGACAATGCCAGCACCGTATTCTTCAATCCCGCCGGGATGACCCAACTGAGTGGCGTTCGGGCTTCGGTGGGGATTTCGGCCGTCGGACCGAGTTTCGAGTTTCATGATCGGGGATCCTCCGGAACCGGCTTGTTGACTGGACTTTCGGGATCGGACGGAGGCAATGCCGGCGGCTGGTCCGCGGTTCCCAACGCTTATCTGACCTGGCAGCTTTCGCCTCAATGGTTCGTTGGCCTGGGGATTTCCGCGCCCTTCGGCTTGTCCACCGACTACGATGACGGCTGGATTGGCCGCTTCCATTCGCTCAAGGCCGACATCCGTACCGTCAACCTCAATCCGTCTGTGGCCTTCAAGGTCAACGACAAGGTTTCCCTCGGGTTTGGCGTCAATTACCAGAAGATAGACGCCAAACTGACCAATCTGACGCATATCGGCGTCCCGGTCTCGTCGGAACTGAAGGGTGACGACACGGCCTGGGGCTGGAATGCCGGGGCGCTCTTCACCCTGTCGCCGGCGATGCGGGTCGGCATCTCCTACCGTTCCGCGGTGCACTATACGGTCGATGGCGATCAATCGGTCGGTGCCTTGAAAATCCCAGCCCAGACCAAGGTTGAACTGCCGGATACCTTCGTGCTGTCGGTCTGGCAGCAGGTTTCCGACCGTTGGGAGGCCATGGGCGACTTGTCCTACACGAACTGGAGCGTTTTCGACCGCGCCGACATCGTGCGCAAGAGCAATGGCAGCCTTCTCGGGTCCGAAAGCTTCGACTACCGGGATTCCTGGCGCTTCGCCTGGGGTGCCGCCTACAAGGCGAGCGAGGCCTGGAAGATCAAATTCGGTATTGCCTACGACCGCACGCCGACGACGAATTCCGACCGCTCGGCGCGGGTTCCGGACAATGACCGCGTCTGGTTGAGCATCGGCGGTCAGTGGAAGCCCACGCGGGATTCGGCGGTCGATTTCGGCTACGCCTATCTTTACCTGCGTGACCCGTCGATCAACCAGACCAAGACGCTGCCTACCGGAACCGCCACCTTGCGCGGCCGCTACGACGACAGTGGTCACGTCCTGGGCGTCCAGTATTCTCAAGGATTCTGACCGGCGGTCGAGGCCGGGAGGAGGCGCTTGATTCTGGACCTGGGGGGCGAGATGTTCGGTTGGCGCGAGGCCGTCGTCGGACTCATCGTTGCCGTCGCCCTCTACATGCTTTTCGTTTTCTGGCGCATGCGCCGTCTTTCCGGCAAGGAGAGGGGTGACCAGATGGCTCCGCAAGCCGAGCCGCCAGCGGTCGCCGAAATACCCCCGGTTCCGGGGGAAGAGGGCGAAGCGACGGAGCCGGCCGAAACGCCCGGGGCGTGGAATGAGGCGCCCGCCCAGTTGGCCCGGAGCTCGGTGGCCGAGGGGTTGGAGGCTGAGGTGCTGCTCCTGCGCGATGAAGTCGACGCCTTGCGCGGCGAACTCGCGGCCCTGCGCCGCGATCTCCATGCCGAAATCGCCCACATGCGAGCGGCGCAGACCGTTTCCCCACTCTACAACGATGCCATGCAGATGGCCAACGCCGGCCACAGCGCTTCCGCCATCGCAGAGCGCTGCGGCATTTCCCGCGCCGAGGCCGATCTCGTCGTGGCGCTGGTGCATGGCCAACGTTCCTGACTTTCGAAGAAGATGCCGATGACCGAAGACAATGCCGGGGCCGCGGAACTGCGTGGCAAATTGATCAAGCGACTGGCGGTGGCTGGGGGCCTGGTGGCGGTCCTCCTGGGGGTCCTCGCTTTTTTCGATCGCCTGGTGAGCGCTCCCGACGAGCCTGAGGCGTCGGTCTATTCTCAGCCGGTGCCGGTTCCTCCGAAAAAGGAACTGACCCAGCCGGTCAAGGGCACTGAACCTGCAGCTCCGGAAAAGACCGAGCCTGCGGCCCCGGCGCCTCCGCCACTGGAGGCTCCTGCCAAGCCGGAAGTTGCGGCCCGTCCGGATCTTCCCGCCCCGGCTCCGACGTCCTCCGCGCCGGCGGTCAGGCATGCACCGGTGGAACCTGCTGCCCCTCCGCCGGTTCCCGAAGGGACCGGTAATCCGACGCCGGCAAGTCCCCCGGCGGCGCCTCAGGCCTCTCATTCAACTCCAGCTCCTGCGGGGTCGCCTGCGCCGCGGACCCCCCAGGCAGCGCCGGGCTATGTCCTCCAGGCGGGCGTCTTTGCGAGTGCCCAGCGAGCGGAGGAATTGCACGCCAAATTGAGCCTGGCGGGGATCCCGTCGACCCTGGAGGCCCGCGTTCAGGTCGGGCCGTTCAAGACTCGCCAGGAGGCGGAGGCCGCTCGAGCGAAGCTGAAGGGCCTGGGCATCGAGCCTATCCTGATTCCGCCCTCAGGCCGGCGCTAGAGCCCTTCTTCCAGAGACTTTCGCAGACGCTTGGCGAAAACGGACATTTCCTTGGCCGCCTGAACGTCGCCTTTGGCGGTGGCGACCTCGATTCCCATTTCGTAGGCGGACACGGCGGCAGCCGGATCTCCGGCGGTGGCGAGGGCCTTGCCCAGGAGCTTCCAGGCTGCAGAGTATTGCGGGTCGCGGGCGACGGCTTCCCGCAGCCGGGTGGCCGCTTTGGCCGGCTCGCCGGCCTTGAGATACTCGTTGCCGAGGGAATAGCGCAGCAGCGGCCCATCCCGGGGGCCGTCGAGCAATTTTTCCAGGGTGGCTATGGCCGGCGTGCTCATTTAACATCTCCTCTTCTTGCCTTTCCCGAGACCCTACCATGAGCAAAGCGATCATTTCCACGCCCCACGCACCCGCCGCCATCGGCACTTATTCCCAGGCGGTAAGGGTCGGCGATACCGTCTACCTGTCTGGCCAGATCGGCCTCGATCCCGCCAGCGGACAATTGGTCGATGGGATCGATGCCCAGATCCTCCGGGTCTTCGAAAATCTCAAGGCGGTGGCCGAGGCCGCCGGGGGATCCCTGGCCGACGTCGTCAAGCTGAATGTCTTTCTCACCGACCTCTCCCATTTTGCCAAGGTGAACGAAACCATGGCGCGTTACTTCTCCCAGCCCTTCCCGGCACGGGCCGCGGTAGGCGTCAAGGAACTGCCCCGAGGGGCGCTGGTGGAAGCCGATGCTGTGATGTTTGTCGGCAGCTGACGGCAGGGGCGGCCGCCTTGAAGGCGCGTTCTGGCGCGGTCCCCAGGGCGCGCCCCGATTCAATGCCTGCCACCGGTGACGCCACGGCACTGAAGCGGCCTGATTCCAGCGTCGACCCGGCGGAAGCCATTGCCGCATCGCCCGCCTTGCAGAAGAAGCTTGCGCGGCTCGGACTTCACACCCGGGACGATCTGCTCGTCCATCTCCCCTTGCGCTACGAGGACGAGACCCGCATTACCCCGGTGGCGGAAGCGCTTGACGGAGTGCCGGTCCAGATCGAAGTCACGGTACGCTCCCTGGAGACACAATTCCGCCCTCGGCGCCAGTGGGTGGCCCGGGCAGCGGATGGGAGCGGCGAAGTCTGGCTGCGCTTCTTCAGCCTCTATCCCAGCCAGCGGGCGATCCTCGTCGAAGGGGCCCGAATTCGCGCTTTCGGCGAGGTGCGGGGCGGCTTCTTCGGTGCTGAAATGATCCATCCCCGGTTTCGTGCCGTGAGCGACGAAGAAGCGCTGCCTGCCGGGCTGACGCCCGTCTATCCTTCGACTGCAGGTCTTGCTCCCGCCGCCTTGCGCCGGCTCATCGGCCAGGCCCTGGAGGAGGATGATCTCGCCGACACGCTCAGCGCCGATCTCCGGGCACGCCTGCGGCTGGCGGAATTCGCCCGCAGTCTGCGCTTCCTCCATGCGCCTCCGCCCGGGACGGCTCTGGAATCTCTGCTGGCCCGCAATCATCCGGCTTGGCGACGGATCAAGTTCGACGAGATTCTCGCCCAGCAACTCTCGCTGCGCCTCGCCTACCGCAGCCGCCGCCAGCTCGGAGCGCCAGCCCTGGTGGCTGCGGGCGAACTGGCCGGAAAGCTTCGAGCCGGATTGCCCTTCGCCCTGACCGGTGCCCAGAATCGCGCCGCCGCCGAGATCGCTGCCGACCTGGCCCAGCCCTATCCCATGCAGCGTCTGCTCCAGGGGGACGTGGGCAGCGGCAAGACCATCGTCGCCGCCCTGGCGGCCTGCCAGGCTGTCGAGGCCGGCTGGCAGGCCGCCTTCATGGCACCGACGGAAATTCTTGCCGAACAGCACCATCGGAAACTCGCCGCCTGGCTGGAACCGCTGGGCGTTTCCATCGCCTGGCTGTCGGGCAGCCTCAAAGGGGCTGCCAAACGAGCCCAGCAGGCCCGGACGGCGGCGGATGCCCAGATCGTCGTCGGTACCCATGCCCTGATCCAGGATGCCGTGGATTTCGCCCGCCTCGGATTGGCCATCGTGGATGAGCAACACCGTTTCGGCGTCGCCCAGCGCCTCGCCCTGCGCCGCAAGGGAGCGAATCCGCACCAATTGATGATGTCAGCCACGCCGATTCCGCGTACGTTGGCCATGAGCTATTACGCCGACCTGGATGTCACCCTGCTCGACGAGCTGCCGCCGGGGCGCACCCCGGTCAAGACCCGTCTGGTGGCCGACGGACGACGTGCCGACGTGGTCGCATACGTCGCCCGTCATGTGGCCGATGGGCATCAGGCCTATTGGGTCTGTCCCCTCATCGAGGAGTCCGAATCCCTGCAACTGCAGACCGCCATCGACACCCACCAGCGGCTCGTCGCGGAACTCCCGGGACTGCGGGTGGGCCTGGTCCATGGCCGCCTGAAAGGCGACGAGAAGCAGGCGGCGATGGCCGCCTTTGCCGGCGGAGAAATCGATGTGCTGGTGGCGACGACGGTCATCGAGGTGGGGGTCGATGTGGCCAACGCCAGCCTCATGGTCATCGAGCACGCCGAACGTTTCGGCCTCTCCCAGCTCCACCAGTTGCGGGGCCGGGTCGGGCGGGGTGCCCACGAATCGTCCTGCGTGCTGCTTTACGCCCAGCCCCTTTCCCAGAACGGCCGGCAACGGCTACGGGTCATCTTTGAACACGCCGACGGTTTCGAAATCGCCCGCCAGGACCTTCATCTGCGGGGGCCCGGTGAATTCGTCGGCAGCCGTCAGAGCGGGGTTCCCCTGCTGCGCTACGCCGATCTGGAGGCCGACGCCGATCTCGTGGAGGCCGCTCGGGCTGTGGCCGAAACGCTGCTCGATACCGCGCCGGACGCCGCCCGTCGCCACCTGCGCCGCTGGCTCGGGTCGCGGCAGGACTTGCTCAAGGTGTGACGCCCTTGCGGGATCGGCGGCTTCCCGGTAGCTTCCCGACCTTTGTCGGAGAACGATTCATGTCCCTGCGCTCCATCCTCGTCCTGGCCGCCTGCACTGTCGCTGCCGTCGCCCATGCCGTCCCCGAAACCACGCCCTCGGGCCTGATCTACGAGTCCCTCAAGGAAGGCGGTGGCACCCAGGCAAATCCCGCCGCAACGGTTCAGGTCCATTACCGCGGGACCTTGGCCAACGGCACCGAGTTCGACAGTTCCTACAAACGCGGTCAAGCGGCGACTTTCCCTCTCAGTCGGGTCATTCCCTGCTGGACCGAAGGGGTCTCCAAGATGCGGGAGGGCGGCAAGGCAAGACTCGTTTGCCCGCCGGCAATCGCCTATGGCTCCCGGGGCGCTGGCGGGGTGATTCCTCCCGACGCGACGCTGACTTTCGAGGTCGAGCTGCTTAAGGTCAATCCCTGACTGTGGAGGATGAATACGGTCACGACGACCTGACCCCGGAACGGGTCGCCGGTCTCGCCGGCCGAGTCATTCTCGAATTCGGGGCCAATTGGTGCGGCATTTGCCGTGCGGCCCGGCCGGCCATCGAGGCGGGGCTGGAAAACGCCGCCGGGGTGATCCACCTGCGCATCGAGGATGGTCCGCAGCGCCCTCTGGGGCGCTCCTTCGCGGTCAGGCTGTGGCCGACGTTCATTTTTCTGCGGGACGGCCGCGAGATCGAGCGCGTGGTGCGTCCCCAAGGCCCCGAAGCCCTTGTCGCCGCGCTGGAGCGCCTCCGGACGTGACGGCATTCCCCGGCGCCGCAGCGCTCGACCGCGCCGGCTTTCAGTTGCAGGCTGTCCTGGCGGTGGCCGACCTGCCAGCGGAATGGGGGGCCGGGCTGGGCGACTATCGGCAACTCATCCTTTTCGGGCACCGCGGCCAGAGGCTCTGGGAGGCTGTCGCCGCCGCGGGCGGCGGCGGGCCGGATCCCATCGACGACTACACCCGGCATACGGTTGACGCTTGGTTGGCGGACCATCTGCCCGGCGTCCGCCACACGCTTCTTTATCCGGCGCTCCCCGGCGTGCCGCTGCCGGCGGTCAATTTCGCGGGTCTGGGCGAATGGCTGGGTTGGCAACGACCATCACCCCTTGGCCTCGGCATCCATCCGGACTGGGGAACGTGGTTTGCCTACCGTGCCGCCGTCCTCGCCGACTCCGTCTTGCCGCTTTCCGTTCGCGTCGTGCCAACCCGGCCGTGCGATCGCTGTTCGGGGAAACCCTGCGTCAGCGCTTGTCCCGCTGGCGCGGTTTCCGAGAGCGGTTTCAAGGGCAGGGACTGCGCCAGCTGGCGCCTTGCGCCGGAGTCGCGCTGCGCCGGTGACTGCGCGGCGCGGCGCGCCTGTCCGGTTGGCCCGGCGCATCGCTATGGCGACGAACAGATGCGCCATGCCGCTGCGTGCTCATTGTCGACTCTGAAGTGCTTGATTCTGGGCGCAGCCGACGGGTAGATCGAACATCGGCGGGAGGGCGGTCGATCGTGGTCGCGGCGGGTGAGGAATAGACGAGCCCGTACCGCTTCCGGGGGCGCGGGCAATTCCGACCGAGTGGGTGCGCCTCGCCGGCCTGGCGCGTGCGCTTGGCAGTCCCAATCTGGAGAGCGCGCGCAGTGTTGCGTGTAGAATCCATGCGTCATTGTTCCGCATGATTTGCGATGCTGCGAGAAATTCAGAACACTCGGCAAATTGCCGGCGAGCCGCCGCGCATCTGGTATTTCGGCCGCGAACTCGATCTGGTCGTCTGGTTCGACCCGCAGGCGGAGCCCATGGCCTTTCAGCTCGCCTACGACAAGCACAAGGACGAGAGATCGTTGTCCTGGACCGCCGAACGAGGTTATGTGCACCACCTGGTGGATCATGGACCCCGGGCGGCGACACCACTGCTCATCTCCGGTGGAGCGTTTCCCCGGGAGCGGGTCCTGGCAGCGTTTCTCGATCAAAGCAAGGACTTGCCGCCAGGGGTCGTCAGCTTCGTCGCCGAAAAACTGGGCGGGTACGATGGCGTTCTGGAATCTGCCCAGGACAGCGAGGCCCTGAGGGTTCAGCGCGCCCTGGAACGCCTTGGATTCAACTCGCCTGACGAGGGGGGTTGACTGGATGTATCGATATACTTAAACTTGTCGATATGAAATCGGATTACAGTCGCGCCCTGCCCACCGAGTGGAAGCCCATGTCCAAGGTATTCACTGCCCTTGGCGACGAGCATCGGCAACGCATCCTCCTGCTCTTCGAGCGGGGCGAACGGCTCAATGTCGGGCAGATCGCCGAAGTGTCCACCTTGACCCGCTCGACCGTCTCCCATCACCTCAAGATATTGCGCGAGGCCGAGGTGCTCTCATCGGAGAAGATCGGCAAGGAAGTCTGGTTCTGGATCAACCGCGGCTACCTGGAAAAGGTGCTGGGTAGCGTGCTCGATTATGTGCGCGAAAGCGCCTGAATTTTTTTTGCATTTATATAACGAAAGAATTACGTATGTCGTTAGGTATGTGGAATAGTTCGTTTATAGTGCCGACGGGGGGGAAATGACCGTATGCGTTCGCTGATCAAACCGTTCTTGCGCGGCCTGTGCCGCATTCTGTTCCGGGTCCGGGTCGAGGGGCTGACCCGGGACATCGAGTCCGACCGCCTGCTGGTTGTCGCCAATCACGAATCCTTTCTCGACGGACTCTTGCTGGGGCTCTTCCTCCCGATAGACCCGGTTTTCGTGGTGCATACGGGGGTGGCCAACGACTGGTTCTTCCGTCTCCTGCTGTCCCAGGTCGATTACCTCGCGGTGGACCCCACCAGCCCCATGGCCATGAAGAAGGTCATCCGCCTGCTGGAAACGGGGCGCCCGGTGGTCATCTTCCCGGAAGGGCGCATCACCACCACCGGTAGCCTGATGAAGGTCTATGACGGTCCCGCCTTCGTTGCCGCCAAGACCGGGGCCAAGGTGCTGCCGGTACGCCTGGATGGGCCCTCCCGCAGCTACTTCTCGCGGGTTTCGGGCAAGCATCCCCGCGTCTTCTTCCCCAAGGTAAGGGTCAGCATTCTGCCTTCGACGACCATTCCCATGCCCGATGCGCCGAGTGCCAAACTGCGCCGCCGCAGGGCCGGGGAAGCCATGCGTCGCCTGATGCAGGAGATGATCTTCGCCTCCCGTCCGCAGCAGACGCTCTTCTCGGCGCTGTGCGATGCCGCCGACGTCTTCGGCAAGAAGCGCCGTGTGCTCGAGGACATGAAGCAGATCGAGTATTCCTACAACGACTTGCTCAAGATGGCTCTGATGCTGTCGCGTCTGGTCGAGCGCCATACCGCGGGTAACGAGCGGGTCGGCCTGCTGTTGCCCAACCTGGCGCCGACCCTCGGTCTGCTCATCGGGCTCACCGCCCGCCGCCGGGTGCCGGCCATGCTCAATTACACCGCCGGAGTGGACGCCATGCAGGCGGCCTGCACGGCGGCGGAAGTCCGTACCATCGTGACGTCTCGGGCCTTCGTCGAGCAGGCCAAGCTGGCCGACAAGCTGGCGGCCCTTGCCGGCATCGAGTTGCTCTACCTGGAAGACCTGCGGGAAAGCATAGGCCTCGGCGACAAGCTCTGGCTGATGGCCTGGGCCATCCACCGGCCGCGGGCCTTCGAATTGCCCACCTCGCCGGAGGAAGCCGCCGTGGTGCTGTTCACCTCCGGCTCCGAAGGCAAGCCCAAGGGCGTGGTGCTGCCCCACCGGGCCATACTGGCCAATATCGCCCAAGTGCGGGCGGTGATCGACTTCTCGGTGGACGACAAGGTCCTCAACGCCCTGCCGGTCTTCCACTCCTTCGGCCTCACCGCCGGTGCGCTGCTGCCGGTGCTCACCGGTGCCGGCCTCTTCCTTTACCCGACGCCGCTCCACTACCGCATCATCCCCGAGCTGGCCTACGACCGGAACTGCACGGTGCTTTTCGGCACCTCCACCTTCCTCGGCAATTACGCCCGCTTCGCCCATCCCTACGACTTCTACCGCCTGCGCTACGTGGTCGCCGGCGCCGAGAAGCTGTCGGAGGCGGTGCGCAACACCTGGTTCGAGAAATTCGGCATCCGCATTTTCGAAGGCTACGGCGCCACCGAGACCGCCCCCGTGCTGGCGGTGAACACCCCCATGGCCTACCGCACCGGCACCGTCGGCAACCTGCTGCCGGGCATCGAAGCCAAGCTGCTGCCGGTACCCGGCATCGAACGCGGCGGCATCCTGCACGTGCGCGGCCCCAACGTCATGGCCGGGTACCTCAAGGCCGACGCCCCCGGGGTGTTGCAACCGCCGGTTTCCGAAGCCGGTGCCGGCTGGTATGAAACCGGGGACGTGGTGGAGTTCGACGAGGAAGGTTTCGTCAAGATCGTCGGCCGGGTCAAGCGCTTCGCCAAGATCGCCGGCGAAATGGTCAGTCTGGAGGTCGTGGAAAAGCTTGCCGTCGCTGCCTCCCCGTCCCAGGCCCACGCCGCGTCGAGCCAGCCCGATGCCGCCAAGGGCGAGGCCCTGGTGCTGTTCACCACCGACGGCGAGCTTTCCCGCGACCTGCTCGCCGCCAAGGCCCGGGAGTTGGGCATCCCGGAACTGGCGGTGCCGCGCAAGATCCACAAGGTCGATGGTCTGCCACTCCTCGGCACCGGCAAGGTGGATTACGTGACCCTGAAGCGCCTGGCCGAAGCTGTCTGACGCCATGGACGCCAACAACTCGCCCCATTCGCCCGCCCGCCGCCGTTTCGTGAGCGCCCTCGCGGGAGCCGCCGCGGTCGGGGCTGCGGGCTGGGCCGCCGCGCGGCCGCTGCTGGTCAATCCCTGTCGTGCCGCCCTGCCGGCGGAACTGGGCGCCAGTCCCTGGCTCGCCGAGATCTGGAAGGGCCTCGACCCCGCCCAGGTGTGGGACTGCCACGTCCATGTGGCCGGCACCGGCGATGGCGGCAGCGGCATCGAGATCGGCCGCCAGCTCTCGTCCTGGCTCTATCCGGTCCAATACGTCCAGCGTCTCTTCTACATGAACGCCGGCTGCGCCCACGATGCCCCGGGTCAGGTGGACGCGAGTTACGCCGCCCGCCTGCAAAATCTGGTGGAGGCGATGCCTGCCGGTTTCAAGGTGCTGCTCTTCGCCTTCGAGCAATTCCACGACGAAGCCGGCCGGCCGGTCCCCGAGCATATGGCCTTCCACGTTCCCGATGCCTATGCCCGCCGCTTGGCCGCGGAATATCCGGCGGGGTTCGAGTGGGCCGCCTCGATCCATCCCTACAGGCCGGATGCCGTCGATGCGCTGCAGTCGGCCATCGCCGGGGGGGCGAGGGCGGTCAAATGGCTTCCCGCCGCCATGGGCATGGACCCGGCGTCCGCCAAGTGCGACGCTTTCTACCGCGTGCTGGCCGATGCCCGGGTGCCTCTCATCGTCCATTGCGGAGAAGAAAAGGCGGTCAAGGGCGGCGACACCCAGCATCTCGGCAACCCCCTCCTGCTTCGCCGCGCCCTCGATGCCGGCGTGCCGGTGGTGGTCGCCCACTGCGCCAGCATCGGCGACGATGTGGATCTCGACGCGGGCAGCGCCGGTCCGCGTCGGGCGAGCTTCGACCTCTTTGCGCGCCTGATGGCCGAACCGCGGGCCAAGAATGGACTCTACGGCGACATCTCCGCCATCGTCCTGCGCAACCGCGATACCGACTGCATCAGGGCGCTCCTGCAGCGCAGCGAATGGCATCCGCGGCTGCTCAACGGCTCCGACTACCCCCTTCCCGGGGTGCTGCCCATCGTCTCGCCGGCGGCTCTGGCCCGGGCCGGACTGTTGCCTGCCGACGCCGTCGCCGACCTCGAAAGCGTCCGGGAACACAATCCGCTGCTCTTCGACCTGGCGGTCAAGCGCCTTTTGAACTGGGAGGGCAAGACCTTTCCGGTTTCGGTGTTCGAGACGCGGCGCGTATTTTCGGTTTGAACAGTTGTCCCCTTCGGGAGAATCCATGAACAGCACCCTGTCGTCGAGTCGTCTGGTTCCGCTTGCCATCGCTTGGTCCGCGATGCTGGGCGCGACGCCCGCAGCCCTGTCCGCTTCCCTTGAAAGCTCGGTCGCTTCAGGTGATCTGGGGCTCTATTCCGCCGCCGATTTCCGTCTCGCCACCGGCCGCTGCACCGATTGCCCGGCCGAGAAGCAGGCCCTGTGGTATTTCGGAGACGATGTCGTCGCGGTTCCCAAAGGGGGAGCTGCGGGGTTTTCGCCTCGGCTGCGCGCTCAGGACGATGTACGGGAATGGGTGGCGAAGCGGGTACCGCAAGCAGCCCTCGAACGTCCGACGCCGGTCTGGATTGGCTCGCCGGAGAAGGCTGCGGGTTGGCGCCTGGCAGAAGATGGGCGGACATGGCTCACGCACGATGGTTCGCAACGGCCCTTCGCGCTCGTCGCCAGGATCGAGGCTAACCGCTCGTGGTTCGACGAGAGCAGCCGCCGTTATTTCGCCGGCCGTACCCTGGCGCTGCGAGGCCGTAGCGAGGGCGATCATTTTGTCGCCCGCACCCTGTGGCCGGAGGATTTCGCACTCAAATCCGGGGCTGCGCTACCTTTGGCTTCCAGTGAGACCTTGGCGAGCCTGGTGCGGGCCGACCAGGGCGGGGCGCAGCTACCGCTGGCGTCCCGGGTGCTGTGGCAGAAGAAGGGGGGCACGACGCTGAATCTGGCCGGAAAGCCGGTGCTGGCTTTCATGCTCAACGGCGCCCAGGGCGACGACGACGAAGCTCATGGCGGTCATTTCGCCATCGCCACCGGGCGCTTTGGCCCCCAGGGGGAGTGGGGCGACTGGCTGGTGAACAATTTCTACGGTCTCGATTCCTACAGCGAGAAGGGCATCATTGCATCCATGCTGCCCATGGACGCCTACATGGGGGACCTGAACAGCGGCCAGTCCTGGTATCGGCCGTCCTACATGCTGGTGGCGGTGCTCAAGGACGAGCGGGCGCCGCGCCAGTATCAGGAGGCCATCGCCCGGGTCTTCAACCATTTCTACCGGCACGACTTCGCCTACCGCCATGCCACCGCCAACTGCGCCGGCATCAGTATCGAGACGCTGCGTACCCTGGGGTGGAATATCCCGAAGGAAGGGGCGACGAATCGACTGAAGGCGACTGTCGCGCTGCCTTACATGGCGATCAAGGACCGGGACCTGGAAAGCGGCAAGAAAGCCTACGACTA
>DAORDK010000053.1:0-22189 GCA_035345935.1 Rhodocyclaceae bacterium
AGAATCTTGCGGGCTGCCGGGCTCGCCGTACCGGCGGGCGCCGCAGCAGCCGGCGCCGGCGCGGCGGCGGGAGCTGCGGCCTTGGGGGCCTCGGCCTTGGCCGCAGGAGCGGCCGCGCCGGCCTTGGCCTCGGTGTCGATCTTGGCGATGATTTCGCCGGAGGTGACGGTCTCCCCGTCCCCCTTGACGATCTCGACCAGGACGCCGGCATCGGGCGCCGGAACTTCGAGAACGACCTTGTCGGTTTCGATGTCGATGACGATCTCGTCGCGGGCGACGGCTTCGCCGATTTTCTTCTTCCAGGACGCCAGCGTGCCTTCGGCAACGGACTCGGAGAGCTGGGGAACTTTGACTTCGATAATGCTCATGATGGCTCCACTCTTGCAGTTTTATCAGTACTCGATCTTGCCCAAAGCGGACTCGACCAGAGCTTTTTGTTGCTGGCTGTGCTTGGCCAGGTACCCCACTGCCGGCGAAGACGATGCCGGACGGGACACCAACAGAAGCTTCTGCTTGCTCCCCAGTTGGGTATCCAGATGGTGGCGGGAGGCGAACCAGTACCAGGCACCCTGGTTGCGGGGCTCCTCCTGACACCACACGATTTCGGTCGCCTTGGGATACTTGGCCAGTTCCTTGGCCACGGACTCCTGCGGGAAGGGATAGAGCTGCTCCAGGCGCACGATGGCAACACTGTTGAGCTTCTTCTCGCGGCGGGCTGCCAGCAGATCGTAATAGACCTTGCCCGAGCAGAAGACCACCCGGGTCACTTTCTTGGCGTCAAGCTTGTCCACCTCGCCGATCACCCGCTGGAATTCGCCATTGGCGAGATCTTCCAGAGGAGAGCAGGCATCCTTGTGGCGCAGGAGTGACTTGGGCGACATGACGATGAGCGGCTTGCGCTGCATGCGCACCGCCTGACGGCGCAGCATGTGGAAGACCTGGGCCGCAGTCGTGGGAACGCAGACTTCCATGTTGAGCTCGGCGCACGCCTGCATGTAGCGCTCCAGGCGGGCCGACGAGTGCTCCGGCCCCTGCCCCTCGTAACCGTGGGGCAGCAGCATGACCAGGCCGCAGGCCCGGCCCCACTTGGCTTCCCCAGAGGAAATGAACTGATCGAAGACGACCTGGGCGCCGTTGGCAAAATCGCCGAACTGGGCTTCCCAGATCACCAGTTCGTAGGGATTGGCGGAAGCGTAACCGTAGTCGAAAGCCAGCACGGCTTCCTCGGAAAGGACCGAGTCAAAGCACTGGAATCCGGCCTGTTTGGGCTGGAGGTGCTGAAGCGTGTAGTAGGTACCTTCGTTCCAGTTTTCCCGATTTTGATCGTGGAACGCCGCATGCCGGTGGAAGAAGGTGCCACGACCGACGTCCTCGCCGGAGATGCGAACGCCATAGCCCGACACGAGGAGGGACGCATAGGCCAAGTTCTCGGCCATCCCCCAATCCACGGGCAGCTTGCCATCGCCCATGGCGGCCCGGTCCTCGACGATCTTCTTGACCCGGGAGTGGAGCGTGAACCCGGGGGGCAAAGTGGTCAGCCGCTGGGCCAGACGTTGCAGGTCCTTGACCGGAACCCGGGTGTCGCAGGTCTCGATGTAGCCCTTGGTCAGGTAGGGTGTCCAATCGATGGTGTTCGGATGCTTGTACCCCGCCAGGACCGGGTTATAGAGCAGTTCGCCCTTGTCCAGGTGATCGCGGTATTGGGCGATCATCTGATCGGGACCGTCGGTCGGCAGGACGCCCTCGGCAATCAGCTTGTCGCCGTAGAGCTTGCGGGTGCCCGGATGCTGAGCGATCTTCTTGTACATCAAGGGCTGGGTGACCATCGGCTCGTCCTGCTCGTTGTGGCCGAGCTTGCGGAAGCAGACGATATCCACGACCACGCACTTGTGGAACTGCTGACGGAACTCCATGGCCACCTGGGTGGCGAGGGCAACCGCCTCCGGATCGTCGCCATTGACGTGGAAGATCGGAGCATCGGCCATCTTGAAGATGTCGGTGCAGTAGAGGGAGGACCGATAGTCGCGGGGGTCGCTGGTGGTGAAGCCGATCTGGTTATTCACCACGATGTGCAAGGTCCCGCCGACGCCATAGCCGCGCGTCTGGGCAAAGTTGAGCATTTCCTGATTGACGCCCTGGCCGGCCACGGCGGCGTCGCCATGGACGATGACCGGCAGTACCTTCTGCTTGCCCACTTCTCCGCGCCGGACCTGGCGAGCATAGACCGAACCCTCGACCACCGGATTGACGATCTCGAGGTGGGAAGGATTGAAGGCCAAAGTGAGGTGGCAGGGACCTCCCGGCGTATAGACATCGGAAGAATAACCCAGGTGATATTTGACGTCGCCCGCGGCGAGATCGCTCTTCTTCTTGCCTTCGAATTCATCGAAAAGCATGGAAGGCGCCTTCCCGAGGGTATTGACGAGGACGTTCAATCGACCGCGGTGGGCCATGCCAATGACCACTTCGTCGACTCCCAGTCGACCGCCGGTGCGGATGGCCTCGTCCATGGCGACGATGAGGGATTCGCCGCCTTCCAACGAGAAGCGCTTCTGACCGACGTAGCGGGTATGCAGATAGCGCTCCAGGGTTTCGGCTGCGGTCAGTCGCTCCAGAAGGCGCTTCTTTTGCTCGGGGTTAAAGGTCCCGCGGGAGCGAATCGTCTCGAGCCTTTCCTGGAGCCAGCGCTTTTCCGCGTACTCGCTCATGTACATGTACTCGACGCCGATGGAACCGCAGTAGGTCTGCTTCAAGGCTTCGACGATATCGCCCAGTTTCGCATTCTCGGCAGTTCCCTTGAACGAGCCCGCATTGAAGGTCTTGTTCAGATCGGAATCGGAGAAGCCATAGAAGGACAGTTCAAGTTCCGGGATCGGCGGCCGAGGCGTGCGCTTGAGCGGATCGAGATCGGCCAGACGAGTGCCGAGGAAACGATAGACGTTGATGAGCTGCAGCACCCCCACCTGCTTCTTGCCATCTTCCGTGGCTGCCGGAGCGGTGGGCCGGAAACCGCCATCCTTCGCCAGCTCGGCAAAGGCCGCGATGACCGGCGCGTGGGGCACATCCCGGGCGACGAAGCCTGGCATCTGCGCCAAGCGGTCGAAATAATCGCGCCACTCCTCCGGTACGGCCGTAGGATTGTTGAGATAGTTCTCGTAAAGCTCTTCGACGAAAGGCGCGTTGCCGCCAAAGTACATCGAGCTGTCAAACAATTGCGTCATCGTGGTCATGAATGTCCCCTATTGGGTGTTATGGCTTTCCGCACGCCGTCCTCCGGGCGGCGCGTCGGTTACTGCATGAGCTTGAAAAAAAGGCGACCCGCAGGCCGCCTCTTCTCGGTCGCGCTCAGCCGCGCTGCGCCAGCGGTACGACATCGCGCTTGGCGGTGCCGATGTAGAGCTGGCGAGGCCGGCCGATCTTGTACTCCGGATCGGTGATCATTTCTTCCCACTGGGTCATCCAGCCAACCGTACGGGCCAGGGCGAAGATGCAAGTGAACATTTCGGTCGGAATGCCGATGGCCTTCTGAACGATGCCGGAGTAGAAATCCACGTTCGGGTAGAGCTTCTTCTCGACGAAGTATTCGTCTTCCAGGGCAATCTTTTCGAGCTCCATGGCCAGCTTGAACAGACGGTCGTTCTGCAGGCCCAGTTCGCTCAGAACATCGCCGCAAACCTTGCGCATGAGCTTGGCGCGGGGATCGAAATTCTTGTAGACGCGGTGACCGAAACCCATGAGCTTGAAGGTGTCGTTCTTGTCCTTGGCGCGTTTGATGTACTCATTGACGCGGGAAACGTCGCCAATTTCCTCAAGCATCTGCAGACAGGCTTCATTGGCACCGCCGTGGGCCGGGCCCCACAGACAGGCGATACCGGCGGCGATGCAGGCGAAGGGATTGGCCCCCGAGGAGCCGGCTAGACGCACGGTGGAGGTGGAAGCGTTCTGCTCGTGGTCGGCATGCAGGGTGAAGATGACATCGAGGGCGCGGACCAGCACCGGGTTCGAGACGTACTTTTCGCAGGGATTGCCGAACATCATGCGCATGAAGTTGGCGGTGTAATCCAGCTCGTTGTCCGGATACATGAACGGCGCACCGGTGTTGTACTTGTAGGCCATGGCGACGATGGTCGGCAGCTTGGCCACCAGGCGATTGAAGCTCACATTGCGATGCGCGGCATCGGAAAAATCCATGGCGTCGTGGTAGAACGCCGAGAGGGCACCGACGACGCCAGTCATGACGGCCATCGGGTGGGCGTCGCGGCGGAAGCCGGAGTAGAACTTGGTCAGTTGTTCGTGGACCATCGTGTGGTTCTTGATGGTCTTTTCAAACTGAGTCTTTTGCGCTGCATTGGGAAGTTCGCCGTTCTTCAGGAGGTAGGTGACTTCGAGGAAGTTGCACTGTTCGGCGAGTTGCTCGATGGGATAGCCACGGTAGAGCAGTTCGCCCTTGTCGCCGTCGATGAAGGTAATCCTGGATTTGCAGCTGGCGGTAGAGAGGAATCCCGAATCGTAGGTGAACAAACCTGTCTTGCCGCCTAGGGTGCGGATATCGACACAGTCGTTACCGTGGGTCGGAGACATGATCGGGAATTCGACGGGCGCTTGTCCGTCAATGGTCAGGGTTGCCTTGCGTTCGGTCGTCATGGTTACTTCCCTTTTCAGGTTTGGTCACTTCACTGCAATAAACGGCAAGCCCGCACTTTAGGGGGCCTACCTTACTTAACTCTTACGCAACAGGGACACGATGGGAGCCAAGCGGGGATCATGACATTCGGTCTGACCGCTGATCAAGTACCAAAGGTCGTGATCCTCCATCAGGACTAGTTCTTCGAAGGCCAACTGCTGCTGGTGATCAAGATTTTCGAAGCCTTTGTCGAGAAACCGCGTGAGGACGATATCGAGCTCCAGCAGGGCGCGTCGGATGCAGCGCCAGCGCAGGCGCTCGAGTTCGGCTCTTTCCATCAAACCGCGCGACGAACCATCATGTCCTTGATCTTGCCGATGGCCTTGGTCGGGTTAAGACCTTTGGGACAGACATCGACGCAGTTCATGATGGTGTGGCAACGGAACAGACGATACGGATCCTCGAGGTTGTCGAGACGCTCGTTGGTCGCCTGGTCGCGGGTGTCGGCGATGAAGCGGTAGGCCGCCAGCAGGCCGGCAGGCCCGACGAACTTGTCCGGGTTCCACCAGAACGAAGGACAGGAAGTCGAGCAACAGGCGCACAGGATGCACTCGTAGAGGCCGTTCAGCTCCTCGCGGTCTTCCGGCGACTGCAGGCGCTCCCGTTCTGGCGGGGGATCGTTGTTGATCAGGTAGGGCTTGATCGAGTGGTACTGCTTGAAGAACTGGGTCATGTCCACGATCAGATCGCGGATGACCGGCAGGCCTGGCAACGGACGCAGAACGACAGGCTGCTTCAACTCGTCGATGTCGGTCAGGCAGGCCAGACCGTTCTTGCCATTGATGTTCATGGCGTCCGAACCGCAGACGCCTTCGCGGCAGGAACGGCGATAGGACAGGGTGTCGTCCTTGGCCTTCAGCTTGGTCAGGGCATCCAGCAACTTGCGATCGGTAGGTTCCAACTCCACCGAGATGTCCTGCATGTAGGGCGCGGCGTCCTTATCCGGATCGTAGCGGTAGATGCTGAATTGAACCGTACGTTTGCTCATGTTCTTCTCCGATCAGTACGAGCGCGTCTTGAGCGCGATGGTTTCGACGGTCAGCGGCTGCATGTTCACAGGCTTGTAGGTGATCGTGCTGTCCACCGGATTGAACAGGGTGTGCTTCAGCCATTCCTTGTCGTTGCGGCCATTGGGGAACTCGGGAGTATCCGGGGCGTCGTCTCGCACATGGGCGCCGCGGGATTCCTTGCGGGCTTCCGCGGAGAGCATGGTCGCCTTGGCGACTTCGATCAGATTTTCCATCTCGAGCGCTTCGGTCCGAGCCGTGTTCCAGGCCATGGACTTGTCCTTGATCTCCAGCTGGCGAGCTGCCTTTTCGATTTCCAGGATTTTTTCGACGCCAGTCTTCAACAGGTCGCCAAAGCGGAACACCCCAGCATGATTCTGCATGGTGCGCTGCATGGCCAGCCGGGTTTCATGGACATTGGCGCCCCCCTTGCGATTGTCCAGAGCGGAAACCCGCGCCAGGGACTTCTCGGCGGCATTCGTCGGCAGGTCCCGATGAGCCTTCCCGGCCTTGAGGTCTTCCACAGCCGAATCGCCCGCCGACTTTCCGAAGACGAGGAGGTCGAGCAAGGAATTGGTACCGAGCCGGTTGGCGCCATGCACCGACGCGCAGGCACATTCGCCGGCAGCGTAGAAGCCCGGTACGACGGTATTCGGATCACCGTTTTGCGGTGTGACGACGCGGCCGGAATAATGGGTCGGGATGCCACCCATCTGGTAGTGGCAGGTCGGCACGACGGGCAACGGCTCCTTGATACAGTCGACCCCCGCGAACTGCAGACCGATTTCCCGAATACCGGGCAGGCGCTTCATGATGGTATTCGGATCGAGGTGGGTGATGTCGAGGAGGACGTAATCCTTGTTGACGCCACAACCGCGGCCTTCGTTGATTTCGGTGGTCATGGCGCGGGAGACGACGTCGCGGGACGCCAGGTCCTTGGCGTTCGGGGCGTAGCGCTCCATAAAGCGCTCCTTGCTGCTATTGCGCAGGATACCGCCTTCGCCACGGACGCCTTCGGTGATCAGTACGCCGGCACCAGCCACTCCGGTCGGGTGGAATTGCCAGAATTCCATGTCTTCCAAGGGGATGCCGGCACGGGCCGCCATTCCCAGGCCGTCACCGGTGTTGATGAAGGCGTTGGTGGAGGAGTAGAAAATGCGGCCGGCACCGCCGGTGGCGAAGATGGTGGCACGGGTGTGGAAGATCACCACCTGGCCGGTTTCCATTTCCATGGCGGTGACACCGACGACGTGACCTTCGCTGTCGCGGATCAGGTCGAGGGCCATCCATTCGACGAAGAACTGGGTATTGGCCTTGACGTTGCGCTGGTACATGGCGTGCAACATGGCGTGGCCGGTCCGGTCCGCGGCAGCGCACGAACGGCGCACCGGCTTTTCGCCGAAGTTTGACATGTGACCGCCGAACGGACGCTGGTAGATCTTGCCGTTGTCGGTGCGGTCGAAGGGCATGCCGTAATGCTCGAGTTCGACGACGCACTCGTTGGCCTTGCGCACCATGAATTCGATGGCGTCCTGGTCGCCGAGCCAGTCGGAACCCTTGACGGTGTCGTACATGTGCCAGTGCCAATGATCCTCCTCGGAGTTGCCGAGGGAGGCGGCAACGCCTCCTTGGGCTGCCACCGTATGGGAGCGGGTTGGGAAAACCTTGGAGAGAACGGCGGTCTTCAGACCGGCCTCGGACAATTGGATTGCGGAACGCAGACCGGCACCACCGGCGCCGACGATGACAGCATCGAATTTCAGAACAGGAATACTCACGCTCACAGCCTCCAGAGAATCGCAGCAGCCCACGCGGTATAGCCCACCAGCGCAGTCGCGGTCAGCACGTGCAGGGCCAGACGCAAACCGGTCGGCTTGACGTAGTCCATCCAGATATCACGCACGCCGATCCAGGCGTGGTAGAAGAGGCTGACAAAGAAAAGGAAGGTTACGAACTTGATGAAGCCATGGGCGAAGACCCCTTGCCAGGCTTCGAATGTGGCAGGCCGGAGGATGAGCAGAATGGCCGCCATCAGCACCGAATAGCCGGCCATGATGACTGCGGTAGCGCGCTGGGCAATCCAGTCCTTGAGGCCGTAGTGGGCTCCGACGACGGTACGATTGATCACAGGAGAATCCCCCACAAAACCAGGGTCAGCGGAATGCTCACGGCGAGAACCGCGGCAGCAGACTTGTTCGCCGCTTCCTT
This sequence comes from Rhodocyclaceae bacterium, assembly GCA_035345935.1. GTDB lineage: Bacteria > Pseudomonadota > Gammaproteobacteria > Burkholderiales > Rhodocyclaceae > SSSZ01. The sequence goes on from DAORDK010000053.1 coordinate 7,900, forward strand.
CTCGATGCCGATGTGGAGATCAAGGAGCAAAAAGCGGATGCCGGCGCAAAAGTGATGGCAATAAGCCCAGATCAGACCCGCCAGGACGACCTTGACCGGCAGGGAAGATGCAAGCGCCGTTAAGGTGGCGAAGGTTTCCGGAGAGGTCAGGCTGGCGCCGAACAACCACAGCAGGATAGGTAGACAGAGGAACAGTCCAGCCCCACTCACCCGGTGCAGAATCGAAACCTTGCCCGGCAGAGGCAGCCGGATGGTGGTCAAGTCCAAGTTCTTTGGACGCTTCTTGATGGTCATTTCTGCCATGAACGTCATCCCTCGCGAAGTGTGCGGTAGTCCGCTTATACCGTGGTTGAAAAGTCCGTAATTATACATTCAAAACCTGGACGTGGGCCCGCCCGAAGGCTTGGCCAAGGCTAGCCCGGAAGAATTAGGCCCTCATCCGAGTTCGTTCAGGTAGTGGTGCCTGCGGGTGCTGTAGAGACCGCGTCGCCACTCGACAGGTTTGTTTCCGTAGGTGAAAGCGGTCCGCTCGACTAGCAGTAAAGGGGATCCTTCATCGACAGCCAGCAGCCGGGCACTATGGCCGTCAGCGGAGACGGCGCGGAGCCGTTCCTCGGCCCGGATCATGCGAACGCCATAATCGCTTTCGAACAAGCTGTACAGGGAGCGCTCGGATACCCGCAGACGCTCAAGGGTCAATCCGCTGAAGAGTTCGCCCACGAGATAGATTTGATCCAGGACTACCGGTTCACCCTCGAAGCGCAGCAGCCTCTCGACCGCAATTACCGGATCGCCGGCCTGGATTTCCAAGGCGACGGCCACCTCGGGCGGGGCGGTCATGGCACGGCACGAAAGCGGCTCGCTGACGGAGTGCTCGCTTTGTCCGCTATCCGGCATGAGCCGGAGGAAGCGGTAGATGGACCGGGGATCGTCGTGGGTGGCGACGAAAGTACCCTTCCCCTGCCTGCGCACCAGAAGATTCTCGGCAGCCATCTCATCAATGGCTTTGCGCACGGTACCCTGGCTCACGCTAAAATGTGCCGCGAGTTCCGCTTCACTGGGGATGGCGTCCCCCGGCCCCCACTCCCCCTCCTCCAGGCTCTTGATCATGAATTCCTTGATCTGCCGGTAGAGAGGACTGAAGGTTGGCGATGGCGAGCGCATGACCGGACGGGAAGCTTCGCGATTCATGGCGTGGATTTCATCACAAATAACCAGAGGCGTCCATAAAAAGATGTCTTATATAAGACGGATGACGATTTGACAGACGCCGCGCAAGCTTCTACCATTTTTCGTTCCGTCGCCCGCTAGGGCGTTCACACCAAGTCCCGCCCTCTTAACCACGTTCCACCATCAGGAGAGACATATGTCCAAAGCCCCCATGCGCGTCGCCGTTACCGGCGCTGCCGGCCAGATCGGCTATAGCCTGCTTTTCCGGATCGCCTCCGGCGAAATGCTCGGCAAAGACCAGCCGGTCATCCTCCAGCTGCTCGACCTGCCGCAGGCCCAGCAGGCCGTCAAAGGCGTGATGATGGAGCTCGAAGACTGCGCCTTCCCGCTGCTGTCCGGCATGATCGCCACCGACGATCCCAATGTCGCGTTCAAGGATGCCGACGTCTGCCTGTTGGTCGGAGCCCGCCCCCGCACCAAGGGGATGGAGCGCGCCGATCTGCTGACCGCCAACGGTGCCATCTTCACCGTCCAGGGCAAGGCCATCGCCGAAAACGCCAAGGAGGACGTCAAGGTTCTGGTGGTCGGCAATCCCTGCAACACCAACGCGTACATTGCCGCCGCCGCAGCCAAGAAGGTGGGCCGCACCAACCCCGCCAATTACCATGGCATGCTGCGTCTGGACCACAACCGCGCGCTGTCCCAGCTCGCCGCCAAAACCGGCCGCGCCGTCTCGTCCTTCAAGAAGATGGTCGTCTGGGGCAACCATTCGCCCACGATGTACGCCGACTACCGCAACTGCGTGTCCAATGGGGATAACGTCAAGTCCCTGGTCAATGACCACGCTTGGAACAATGACGTCTTCCTGCCCACCGTCGGCAAGCGCGGCGCCGCCATCATCGAAGCCCGCGGTCTCTCCTCCGCCGCTTCCGCCGCCAACGCGGCCATCGACCACGTCCGCGACTGGGTACTCGGTTCCGAAGACTGGGTCACCATGGGCGTACCTTCCGACGGTTCCTATGGCATCCCCAAGAACATCGTCTTCGGCTTCCCCTGCGAGTGCAAGGGCGGTTCCTACAAGATCATCCAGGGCCTAGAAATTGATGCCTACAGCCAGGAAAAGATCAATCTGACGCTGAAGGAACTGACCGACGAAGCCGAAGCGGTCAAAGACATGCTCTAACTCCAGCCGGAGCGGGTCCAGTCCAGGCCGCGGGGAAACCCCGCGGCTTTTTTATTGCGCAGAACCGCGCTTCACCAGCCAAGCCGGACGAGTTCAGCCGTCCTGGCGGCAAGATCCAGCAAGAGCGCGCGTCCGGCGACTTGCGCCGCACTGCTGCCTCCCGGCAGACGATAGGCGAGAAACACCTTACCGGGCTCGGCGGCCTTTTCGAAAACAACCATGGACATGGGACAAAGGGCCATCTGGGCTGCCTCTTCCTCGATCAACTGCCACGCCAGACGGGCACTGCAAAACTGAACCACGGTCGCATCGGAAAACGGGCTGGACCGACGACCGAGATCGCCGGCCGTCCGGTCGAGCATCCGATTGAATGGAATGACCGCCGTGACCACCAGCCCAGTCCCTTCAATCGATTCGATGAGGGCCTCCTTGACGCCTGGAAACTTTGCCCCGGTAAAGACGACTTGCTGGATTTCAGGCTCAGCTGCGTTCGCAGGGGCTCCGTACCCCCAGCCGATAACGGCAAGCAAGACAAAAAAAAGCGCCCGAAAGGGCGCAAATGGCAGATGAGGGAAGACATCTGACGCACGAAATGCGATTCGAGAGCAAGGCCCCGATCCGATGGCCCGCATGGCTACGGCCGTTAAGCCTGGCGCCGCGGACGCCTCCGAACAAGAACCTGGGCAGCCCCCTTTGCTGCCGTTGTCCGTCTTCGATCGCATCGCTCATCTCCTGCGAGGGTCATGCCAAGCCGACGCGAGCTTGGCAATTTGCAACGAAACTTAAGTACGCAAAGGCTTTGCGTCAAATGCCGGGGAGCTGAGCGGCCCAAGAATCCGGCGCAGCTACGTCCAGAATTGAAACAATACATTACTCCATTGCCCCGGAACGAAACAGTTCGAAATCGCTCTTCATGATGCCAGCAAAAATTCTCCGGGAAGGGGGCGGCGAAGCCCGGCAGAATCCCTGCAGATTGCAATCTGCGCTTGGCCGACCCGCTACCGTGATGTCGCCCCCTGCCGCGAGTCCAAAGAGTTCATCCCCCACTCAGAACCGGTACGTCGCGCTGGCTCCTGCAAGCCAGTTCGCGCCCGGCGCCGATTCGTAAAAACGCTGATTGCCATCGCTGACGATGACAGATCCGACATAGCCGCGATCAAAGATATTCTCGAATCGCAGGAAGCCTTTCAGAAGCCACGGCCCCCGATGCTGGTCGATCCCGAACCGGAGGTTGGCGACCAGATAGCCCGGTGCCGCCTTCTGGGTATTGGTGTCTTCGACATACATCTTGTCCCGAGCGATGACTTCAAGCGCCGTATGGAATCCGCTTGCGGCATGGTGCCAAGCGACTTCGCCGAAGAGACTCCGACGCGGAATTCCCGGCAGGCGATTGCCCGATTCTACGAGGACGGTCGGCGTTGCGCAGGGCGTTCCCTGGCATTCCAAAAAGTCCTGCTCGTACGTCGCCCTCAGATCGGTGTAGGCGAGACGGGTGCTCAAGCCATGGCTCCAGAGCGAATCCACCGCCAATTCCCATCCCCGGCGCCGGGTCTTTCCAGCGTTCTGATAGCTAGACCGGCCCCCCGAATTTTTGAAGACCACCAATTCATCGTCCACCTTGATGTCGAACAAGGCGAGATCGAGTCGGGTATCTGACCCGAGAAAGGCCTTCAGGCCTGCTTCCACATGGGTACTTGTGGCTGGTTTCAGGTCGAAACTGAACGAGCCGCTGGCGCTCGAATAGGCGAGCTCGTTGAGCGTTGGCGCTTCAAACCCGCGGGCGGCGCTGACATACGCATTGACGGTCGGCGAAATCTTATAGGCCGCAGCAACGGTCGGCGTCGTATGCGTGAAATGAACCTTTCCGCTGTCGTCCGGGTTGCCCGTCGTGATGTAGTTGTCTTCCACCTTCACCCGAATATTGCTCTGTCTCACGCCGGCCGAGAGAAGCCAACGATCGTATTGCCACTCGCCTTGCAAGTAGGGATCGGTACTGGTCACCGTATTCTTTTCGTCGCGGCGCAGGTTTCCGCGCACGCCGCAGACCGTCCCGCCGACGCCACAGGTGATATTGAGCGCGGCACTGGTGGTCAAGAAATTCTCATAGCCCTTGCGATCGTCGGTCGAAGTTTCGTAGTCGACCCCAACGGTCGCGGTCCATTTCCCCCCCGCAACTTCGCCCCTAAGAATCCAGCGGCCGGAAAGCCCCCCGAATTCCCGATCGAAGTCGATCACGCCTCCGGAGTGCCTGCGGCGCGAGGAATTCGCCGCGGTCGCCGCGATGAATCTCTGGGCTGACAGGGGAATGGACTGATATTGGGTCACCGATCGGGTCCCCGTATACGCCGACAGCTGAATCAAGTCACTGCCAAATCGCCGCTCATAGGTCGCCCCACCCTGAGTATGCTCAATACTCTTTCTCGTATTGAATTCCAGAGCCGCAGCTTCCACCGAACGCGGATCGGCCCGATAACCGGCCCAAGTCAGCCCCAGTGGATCTTGGGCATCGGGCTGCCTGAAGTTGTTCGCAATCAGGGTCACCTTGCTGTGGGCGTCGGGGGCAAAGGTGAGTTTTGCCATCTGCTGATCTCGGGTTACCGAACTATGGTCTCGGTAACCGTCGGAGGCAAAACGGGACGCATCGATGACGTAGCCCACCCCTCCCAGTTCTCCCCGACTCGCCACGTCCGCCTTCCAGGTTCCGTAACTCCCGCCGGAAATATTGCCTTCAATGATTGGAGCGCCGCTGCCGTCGGGCGTAAACATCTGGATCACCCCGCCGGAATGATTCCCATAGACGGCGGACATGGGCCCCCGCATCACTTCAATTCGGCCGGCCTGATCAAGATTGAAGGTCGCTGCCTGCCCCTGGCCGTCCGGCATCGACGCGGGTATGCCATCGCTGATCAGGCGAATCCCGCGAACCCCGAACGCCGACCTCGCCCCAAAGCCGCGGGACGAAATCTGCAAATCCTGAGCGTAGTTCTGGCGATTGAGCACGTTGATTCCTGGCACCGCCGCCAGAGCCTCAGAAGCATTCACCCGCCCCCGGTCGGCATCGATGCGTTCCCGGTCGACCACATCGATCGCGGCAGGCAAGTCGAAACTACTGTGCTCCACCCGGGCTCCGGTGACCACGACCGTATCGAGCGAGACACTGGGGGCGTCGGCGCCGACGCAAAGCGGAAACGTAAGGGCAACGCTGCCGAGCAGCGGACGCCAGCCAGACGAGAGAGCGGATTTCTGCATGGTATTCGCAATGGATTGAGACGAAAGTTTGCAATTCGGTACGGCAATCCCAGACCGGCTTGCCAACCTCAATTGCCGGCGCAGGACGCCGGCCTCAGGTCAGCAAGCCTTGGGAGCCAGCCGCCAAAAAAACTGATGCCCCAATGAAGGGGCACCAGATCCGCCGCGGAATCGCGACGGGAAGGGAACGTTCCCGCCGCGGCGCCAGCGCACGCCCGGAGACCCTTCTACGCATGTGGCACCGGGCTTGCCACCGCGACATCGACGTTTCGCAGTATGCTCGCTCGGTGGAATTACAACGCCGATAATTTCTTGGGAAAGGTCTCATGGTTTTCTGGAGCGATGGTTTCGGCTCACCGGAAGCCAGGAATTGCCCCATTCCGGTAATATTTCCGGGGAAATTCTATTCCCTTAGTAATAATATCATCGGCACGTTTCATGCTTAAATGGCAAAAACAATAATTTGGTAGTGCAATTCAAAGCCAGTCACGGACGAAAGTGCCGGAACAACCTAGGAGGAAGCAAGACCCATGAAATCCGAAGATCTCTTGCGATCAGTCATTGAGGTGGAAGCGCCCTGGCAGGTCGTCAAAGTGCGCGACGATCTCGGCAAACGCCAGGTCGACGTCTGGATTGCCCAGCAAACGGGACGCAGCGGCTGGTTTTTCGGTTCTAAAGCGACCGTACCCCAGGATCGCGAGCAGGTTTGGCGTCACATCAATCTGGGCAATTCCCGCTGCCTGATCCATGCCGTCCCGCCGCCCAAGGCCGCTGGCGAAGCGCCGCTCTGGTGCGGCGACGGCGACCTGCCCTTCACCCGCGCAATGTCCCGGCAAATTGCGTCCATGCTGCTTGAAGGCATTAAGTTCCAGTCCATCTGCTCTATCCTTGACGTGACGGTGGCGGACCTCTGGAAGTTCAAGCATAGCCTCGACAGCGGAAAGGCGGGACTCTCGTCGGCCCCACCGCCGCCACCGGCCGCCGCGGCGCCGTCGACCCGAGTCCCGGAAGCCGACGATCCGGTTTGGGAAAAGTTGCTCGACGGCTCGACGAATATCGATATTCGTGTTCTGAGCCTGAAACTCCTCCTGACGAAGCTCCGCGAGCAAATGCGGGTGATTACCGACGCCGAGGTCCGGGTCCTCAAGGCCTACGAATTGCAGCGCTATTTCGTACGCTATGAGCAAATGCTCAACCACGAGCTTGGGCAATTGGGTCGCTAACCGGGTACGCCAGAAAAGGACAACAGAGTGAATACCAACGAAGGATTGATGCCGGTAGGCAGGGCTGCAGACCTGATCCGAGCCGGGAAATACCTCTCGATCGGAGGGGACGAACAAGCGCTGCGGCAACTTCCCGCCGGAAACTGGATCGGCGGAACCATTCCCTATTTCATGGCTAACGACGGCGGCAAAATCAGCCGTGACCAGGTTTTCGTACACGAAATAAAAGGATTTTCTGCTCCACCCATCATGCGACTCTACGATGCCGATGGATTGCCGCAACTCTGCCGCAATGCCCCGGAAAACGGTTTTACCATCCTCATCATCCCGGCCTTCAGCGAGTGCCATGGGAGCTTTGCCGAGAACGCACCCAATTACGAAGATATGTACATGAAGCCGGTAGTCGGATGGATCTCCGGCATCCATCTCGACGACCTCGGCAAAGTCTCGCCCAAGGTCGTTCTCGGCACTACGGGCGAATTTTCCGAACAACACGCCGTCGCGATGGACGTTCCGCTTCCACCGAATAAATTCGCGCGCGTGGACATCATCAACCTCTTTCGACCGGGAACGGGCGATACCATCACCTTCGCGGAGACGGGTTTCTCGGTTGGCGCCTGCCAGATCAACGGCAAACAGGCCAACCTGGCCGATTATCTGATCGGCAACAGTACCGATACCCGCCTGCCGCTCGTAGCCGATTACTGCGGCGCCATGATCAATGTCAGTATCAAGGGGATCGACGCCAACGCCCGTCGGGTTGATTTCTATGCCCCGGTCTTTCCCGGCCTCGATTACAAGATCGCCGCACCGGTCAACGATTACCTCGGAAGCTTCCAAGCCGCGTTGCCGAAGATCGACTCGGGAATTTCGTTCTCTTGCAACTGCATCCTCAATTTCCTCTACTCGGGATTGGAGGGGAAGCGCACGGCGAACGTGACCGGCCCAATGACCTTTGGAGAGATCGGCTACCAACTCCTGAACCAGACCCTGGTTTACCTGACGATCGAGGGCTGAACCTCTATACGGCAGCACCCCGGACGAGTTCCGGGGTGCCGTTCCCGCTGACGATATTTGTCAACACGTGCCGTATCGCGCCACGTGCGTACTTCTCCTTGTATTCACCCTTCCCAGGACCGTGCCGCGACTGCTGAAGTCGCCAGGGTTTCAAATTCCGCGGTATCCAGCTGAAGGACCGCAAGACACGCCGCTCCGAGCTTCGACCACTCTGCCGTCTGTCCAAGCTGAGTTGCGCGTTGAACAATCTCTTCCGCCAATTGCCCGATTGCCGCCAGCTCGCCTGATGCGTTCGACGCCGTCGCAAGACCATAGGCGGCGGGGTCGTGATGATGGCGGATCGCCTCGACGATCTCCGCAGGCAGATACCAGCCCTCGGCAAGCTCGGCGCCGACGACGCAGTGATTGATCGACAAGAGTCGATCTTCGATTTCCGTGAATCCTTCCGTGGCGCTGTGATTGGCCTGACGCAGGATCGACTCGTACTCGGGAAACGGGATCAGCAGGATGGGAATGCCACAATCCCGGAACAGTCCGAAGGTGTAGGCGTCCTCAGGGCGGACGGCCACTTTCCCCCGCAACTGCTGAGCAAGCCAGGCGGAGAGGCTGGCGATCTTCGCGGACGCATCCCAGAAACGTTCAAGCTTCGGAGAATTCTTGAACAAGTTCTGCAGAGCCAGTCCTGCCACGGTTTTGACGATCACCCGAAGTCCCAGGACCAGCAACGCCTCTTGAACTGTGCGCACCTTCTTCCCGAACCCGTAGTAGGGCGAGTTGGTGATCTTGATCAGACCAGCCGCCAAGGCGACATCCGCTCCGATCAGTCGGGCGAGATGCGCAAAATTCGGATCGTCCTTGGCCATCTCCCGGTCTATTGCTTCCAGTATCGCGGGTCGCGGTGGAATCCCGATGTCCTTCAATTCGATGCGCATGCGCTTCTCGAGTTGCGGGGTATCCGCATCTCCCGTGCCAAAGCTGGGGTTCGTCTTGTGTGGGGTATCCATGGATCTTGGTCACTCGGGTCGTGGGGGCGATTGGAGAAAAGATTTCACCTGCGATTTCGTCTTCGGAAGCGTGCTTATCGCGGACCTGTCGCGGAACTTGCGACCCACTCCAGGGCGTCCATCGTAGCGGCGGCGATGGTCGGAGAAAGGCCCCCATGGCCTCCCTCGGCAATGGGAAGCCATCGCGCTTCGGGCCAGATGTCGTGGAGCCGCTCGCCGACAGCGGGAGGGCATACCGCATCGGCGAGCCCCTGGACCAAGGCCGCCGGAATTCTTCGAATGCGCTCGATGCCGCGCAACAACGCTCCCGGAGCGAGAAAACAGTCGTGTCTCAAATAGTGGACTTGCACCCGAACCTTGGCCAGGCCCGTGGAATCCGGGGGATCGCACAGGGGGGCTTCGCCCATGAAGTCCCGCTCGTAATTCAACCAGGCGGTTGCCGCGGTGATCGATCGCTCCCCGTGGCCCGACTCGATAGCGTGGTAGCAGGTCTCAAGAAGGTCGCCTTTCCCGCCCAGGGCCTTCTCCAACGCAGGCCAGGCCGAAGGTCGGGCCGACGGACTCAGATAGCGCATGATTTCCTCCCGCGACCCGAGGAAGATACCGCGCAAGACCAATCCGGAAACCACGTCCGGGTGCGCCTGGGCATAGGCCAGACCCAATGTGCTTCCCCAGGAGCCGCCAAACACCAGCCAAGCAGGAATATCCAACCAAGACCGCAATTTTTCCAAGTCGCCGATCAATCGGTCGGTCGTATTGGCGAGGGTTTCCCCAAGCGGCCGACTGCGGCCACAGCCCCGTTGATCGAAGAGGATGGCCCGGTAGCGGGCCGGATCGAAAAGCCGCCGTTGCGCTCCATTGCAGCCGCTTCCAGGACCGCCGTGGAGGAAGACCACCGGTTTCCCCAAGGGTGATCCACACTCCTCCCAATAAACTTCATGCCCCTCGCCGACAGCGAGGTAGCCCGATCGATAGGGTTCGCAGGCAGGAAAGAGTCCGTCAAAAACCGACACGGGAATTCCGCGGTCGCACTCAGTTTTCGATCAACCCATTGCGCATCGCGACGAGCGCGAGTTCCGCAGCGTTCTGAACGTTCAGCTTCTGTTTGATGTGATACAGATGCGTCCCGACCGTACTCGGACTCAGGCAGAAATCCTTGGCGACTTCATTGACCGTTTTTCCCTGGGCTAGTTGGAGAAAAACCGCCAACTCCTTCTCAGTCAGCGCCTCCACCGGATTCGCCGAGGCCGAAAGCTGGGCGAGGGCTACGGCGGGCGCCAATTCCGGGTCGATGTAGCGCTGATCGGAGTACACCGCGCCGACCGCGCGCAGAAACTCTTCCGGCGCTGCACGCTTGCAGAGATAACCCTTGGCCCCCAAGCGAAGCGCCCGCACCGGAACAATATCGTCGTTGTGGGCCGACAGGATAAGGACCCGCGCCTTGGCGTCCCAGGCAAGCACCCGCTCCAGGGCACCCAGACCCCCGATGCCGGGCATCGAAACGTCCATGACCAGCACGTCCGGATTCAACTCCCCGAAGAGGCGCGCTGCCGTCTCACCGTTCTCCGCTTCAGCCACCACGATTGCTCCCGCTCCTTCGAGCAGCAGCCTGAATCCCAGCCTTACCATGGCGTGATCGTCGGCGACGACGATCCTGGCCCCCTGCAATGACTTGCTCAAAGCTTACCCTCCGCAACTTCTCCCGGATGATCTTCCGGTATCCGAACCACGAGGCGGCAACCTCCCGACGACCGGTTTTCGATGTTCAGCGTCCCGCCGAGCAACTCGACCCTTTCTGCCATTCCCGTCAATCCAAGCCCGCTGCCTGCATCCCGGGACGGTTCCGCCCCGATTCCCACGCCGTCATCGGAAACGACGATGTGCAGATCGCCCCCTTCGCGTCGTACCGCAACTTCCGCATGACTCGCGCTGGCATGGCGGCTAATGTTGGTCAGGCCCTCCTGAACGATACGCAGGGTGCAGCCGGCCAGCTCGTCCGATAACGGGGCCTCTCCCAGGTCGAAAACTCCCTCGAGCCGAATTTCCGGATGCTGGCTGCACCAGGCGGCCAGATTACGATCCAGGCTTGCGCGCAGCGGTTCAGCCGCCGGTTTGCGCAGGCGGTGGAGGATAGTGCGCACGCCATCCTGCATCTGGCCGGCAACCGCGACGATATTGCTCGCATAGGCCTGCAGGTCGGGATGGGTTTCCGTGCGCTGGGCTATGGCGCCGGCCAGCGCACGGACCGCAGTGATCCCCTGCGCCAATTCGTCATGGAGCTCGCGGGCAATCGCTTTCCGATCGGCTTCCAACGACAACTGCACCCGGCGAGCCACCTCGCGTTCGGCCTCCAGGCAGACGTTTTCGTCCACTGCATGGGCCAAACGGTCGGCCATTCCATTGAACGCCCTGGAAAGGCGGCCCAATTCCGGAACCTCGAAGACCGGAAGACGAGTATCGAAACGGCCTTTCCCGGTGATGTCGAGGGCTGCCATGACCTGTTCCAACGGCCGCAGCGCCCGATGCAGGGCGAATTGGACGGCGAGAAACAAGACCGCCAGAAATCCGAAAGCCCAACCCACCATGCCGGTCACCTCGTCCCAGGCGTCGAGTATCGCCCGCGAGGCATCCGGACGGATGATCACGTTGAGCGGCCCGATCGCCACCCAGCGCGGCGCGAAGTCCGTGGAAAGCAATCCGGTGAACCAGGTCGGCGCAGACCGGCCCGCCTTATAGGTCGGAGGCGGCGAACGATAGATCACAGCGCCAGCTTGATCCTGGATTTCCAGCCCATTCGCCCGAATCCGCCCCAGCGGCTGAATCGCGCTCAGAATCCGCTGCGAGAGGGTTTCCTCAGGCCCCTTGCGCAACTCGATTCCGAGGGCGACCAGCCACTGCTCGGATACCCGCGAAGCGGCCTCGATTTCTTCGTGGATTGCCGAACGGGCACCTCTTACCCAGGCGACTGCCTGTATCACTAGAAGAGTCCCCACAAGGATAGTCAATACCAAGCTGATTCGCGTATTGAGACTGAGCGTACGACCCACTGGAGCGTCTTTCGAAAGTAATCTCACGCGAGCGTCACGTTGGCCCCTTGAGGCGGTAACTCACCGGAACCACCACCTGGACTTCGCCCGCTCCGATTTCCTCGGGCAAAGGAGGCAAACCGCGCAACTGCTCAACCAATGCGAGAGCATGTTGGTCCAGCACCTCGAATCCACTCGACCGTTCCACCGAAACAGCCAGTAATGCCCCTTTGCGCGCCACGCGCAAACGCAGGCGGACCTCTCCCTCCCAACCCCGCATCTGTGCGACGCGCGGATAGGCATGCTCGCGAGCGAGCAATTCCGACACCCGGCGCCCATACCCATTCAACAAACGATCCACGTCGATCGCCGGCTGGACCACCGGAGGCGGCAGCGCAGCAGCGACGGTTTCAGTCGGCACGGCCTGATGGGTTACCGGGAAGTCCTGAACATCCGAAGGCGCGACGGTCGTAGATGCGACGCCCCCAGGAGAAGGGGGCAGTGCCAGACGTTTCGAACTCGACTGACCCGCCCGGAGCGCACGCGGGGTAGGCGCGACCGTTTCCGGAACGACTGGAGCCGGCAAGGTCTGCGCCGCCGAGATCGCCGGAATACGCAAAGTCGCTTGTAGTGCGGGCAGCAAATTGCCCGAGCGCTTATCCGGCTCGCCGATACCCTACAGCAGCGCACCGTGCAGTCCGAGCGAAACCGCCACCATCGCATAAAAGCGGCGGTGTCCGGGCGGGCGCGGAAGATCAATGACTGCCGCCATGGCCTAAGACCCTTTGCTCGGCTGCCGGAAAGAGGTGGCCAACCGAACGCCGGTACTCGCTCGAAACGACGGCGAGTCCCGCAAATTCGCGGGGGATAGGCTGAACGAGAACTTCATTCATATCCATTCCGTTCGCTGCGGCGGTCCTCATCGCCCCCTCCAGCCAATCCAGATAATCCCTGGTTTGCCGGATCGGCGCCGCATCGCGGGCCACCTCACCGTGGCCGGGAACCAGGGCCCGAAACCCCGGCTCGCGGGTGATGGCCTCGAGACGGTCCAGGGCACGATGCCAATGGCCCAGCTCCGCGTGGGGCGTTGTCGGCGCCCGCCCGTTGAAGACCAAGTCCCCAGCGAAAAGCACCCCGGATCGCTCGTCGTAGATCGCAAGATCGGCACCGGTATGTCCCTCCAAGGCGAGGAACCTCAGGCGGCGGCCGCCGACCTCGCGCACCCCTTCGCTCACCTCGACTGTAGGCGCGTGCACCTCCGTTCCCAACATCCAGTCTCCCGCCATCCGGAACAGGTTTTCGGCAAAAGCGTTGCCGTCCCGCTCGATTCCGGCCCGCGTTCCCGCCAAGGCGCCCACGGGGCGGTCGGCGAAGGCCTGGTTGCCTAGAAAATGATCGGGGTGATGATGTGTGTTGAGCACGAGCGACACGGGCTGCCCGGTCAATATCCCTATCGCTTTGCGCATCTGCTTCCCGTAGCGCTGCGATGGGCCGGTATCGACCACCACTACCCCGCCCGACCCGACGATGAAACCCGTGTTCACGATGTTTCCGCCGTTGCCGGTGGAAAAATCCTCCTTGCGGCCGATAAATACGTACACGCCATCGGCTATGCGCTGAGCCTCCAGGCCATAGTCGAAATCGACTCCGCCGCCCGGCACCGCCACCAGGAACAACCCGAGAAGGATAAACAGGCGGCGCATCACGGCTCGATCCAAGTCTTGAAGCGATTCCCGTTATTGTCCCGCCCAACCGTCTGCACTCTACCAGGCACTCCCTGCTGCAGCGTGAAGACCGGGTTCTCGCTGACCGGCTCGAAGGGCTGCACACGCATCAGGAGGCGGTCTTCGGGATCGAGGAACTCGATGTCCTCCAGATAGAAGGCCGGAATCCCTGCCACCAAGCCTGTATCCATGGGATGGATGATGCGCATGCGCACCCTGCCGCTCATCGGTCCGGAAGTCCACTGGCGCCCGCTCACCTCATTGAGTCGCCGTTGCCACTCGGGCGCCGCCGATGCGGCCGAGGGCGCTGTGCAGCCTCCGCCAACCGTGTTGATCCAGGTACCGCCCAGGTGCCAGACGCCGTCGGAAGTCAAGGCTGCTGCGCGTACCGGAGAGGACTGCTGCAACTTGATGCGGAATCCGAGAAAAGCCGAAGCCCGCTGGGGAAAGAACCGCAGAATCTGAAGAATGGGATTGAAATCGGCGAAAACCAACACCTCTTGGACCGAACCCAGAGCCGTCGCATCGACGGTGATCGGCACCTGCATCGGATTTTCCGCATCTGCCGGCCCGATAACCTTGACGCGATCATCGAACACCAACTGCTGTGTACCGAAGAAGAGTTTGCGCATGTCACCCCAGCGGGCCGATTCCAATGGATCGACACTTTCCGAAGCGACCAGTGCAGGACTGC
>DAORDK010000054.1:0-22005 GCA_035345935.1 Rhodocyclaceae bacterium
GAAACCTTTTCCCCCATCCTCTACCTCATGGCCTACACCGATTTATACGCCGCCCTGGCCCTGCACAACGCGGTACCCCAGGGGCTTTCCTCGGCCATCTTCACCAACGACCTGCGCGAGGCGGAGCGCTTCCTGTCGGCCTCGGGCAGCGACTGCGGCATCGCCAACGTCAATGTCGGCCCCTCGGGCGCAGAGATCGGCGGCGCATTCGGGGGCGAGAAGGAGACCGGAGGGGGTCGCGAAGCGGGATCGGACGCCTGGAAGGCCTACATGCGGCGCGCGACCAATACCATCAACTATTCCCGCGACCTTCCCCTGGCCCAAGGGGTCCGGTTTGTATGACACGATTTAGGCGCTAGGATTTCGCACCAGAACACCAAACAACAGAATCAATGCTCGCTATCCTTTCCCAACCCTGAACCCCGATTCCTATGAATGCCTTCATCTGGGAAGACCCTCTCGACCTCAATGCTCAACTGACCGCGGAAGAGCGGCAGATTCGCGACACGGCCCGAGCCTACGCCCGGGATCGCCTCCAACCGCGCATCCGCGACGCCTTCCGCGAGGAGCGCACCGACCCTGCCATCCTGCGGGAACTCGGCAATCTCGGCTTTCTCGGCGCGACCCTCAAGACCCATGGCTGCGCCGGGGTCGGCGAGGTCGCCTACGGACTGATCGCCCGGGAAATCGAAGCCATCGATTCCGGATATCGCTCGCTCTTCTCCGTCCAGTCATCCCTCGTGATGGGGGCGATCGCGCGCTTCGGGAGTCCGGCGCAGCAGGACGCCTATCTGCCCGCTCTGGCCCGCGGGGAGCGCGTCGGCTGCTTCGGCCTCACCGAACCCGACGCCGGCTCCGACCCCGGCAGCCTGGCCTGCCGCGCGAAGGCCGTTCCGGGAGGATGGCGGCTTTCCGGCAGCAAGACCTGGATCAGCAGCGCGCCCATCGCCGATCTGTTCGTCGTCTGGGCGCGGGAAGATGGCGACACCCTGGGGGGATTCCTCCTGGAGAAGGGCTGGGCCGGACTGTCCGCACCCGCCATCCACGGCAAGATCGGCTTGCGCGCATCGGTCACCGGAGAAATCGTCATGGACGACGTCTTCGTTCCCGAGGACCACCGCCTCCCTGGAGCCCAGGGCTTCAAGGCGCCCTTCGCCTGCCTCAACGACGCCCGCTTCGGCATCGCCTGGGGCGCCATGGGCGCGGCGGAAACCTGCTGGCACACTGCCTGCGGCTATACCCGGACGCGCAAGCAGTTCAGACGCCCGCTGGCGGCCAATCAGCTCGTGCAGAAGAAGCTGGCCGACATGCAGACCGAAATAGCCCTCGGCCTGCAGGCGGCGCTGCGCGTCGGCCGTCTTCTGGAAACCGGCTCCGCCGCGCCGGAGATGATCTCGCTGATCAAGCGCAACAATGCCGGCAAGGCCCTAGACATCGCCCGCCTTGCCCGCGACATGCTCGGCGGAAACGGGATCTCCGACGAGTATCCGGTCGCCCGCCACATGGTCAATCTCGAAGTCGTCAATACCTACGAAGGCACCCACGACATCCACGCCCTCATCCTGGGGCGTGCCCAGACCGGAATTGCCGCGTTCTGAAAGCGCCGGAACCGTGCCGGGCTAGAGCTCGGATGGCTCGACCGAACCGTCCATGCGTCGACTCCGCAGACCGGGGCGGAGAATAAGCGCGAAACGGAGCCCGTCGCCCCTGTCGAAAACTTTTACAAGCCACTCCGACCGTGTTCGACAACCCTCTTCACGCCCTTGATAAATTGGCAGAAATCAAAGTGGCCCGAAATTTGCTTGCTAGCGTCAGACATAACAATCAATTCTCTTCTTCACTTATTTTTGGAGTTCGATCATGAAGTCTTCCCTCAAGCAAGGATTGTCGGGTCTGATTCTCGGAATGGCCTTCGCCAGCATGGCCGCCCAAGCCGGCGTCGTGTTCGATAACGGCGGCCCCATCGGCGGCGGCGTTGCGAATGACGCCAGCGGCTGGATTCAAGCCAACGATTTCGCTTTCGCAGGCAACACCAGAGTGACCGGTGGCGCAATCTACCTCGAAGCGCAAGCTCCTGGAGAAACCTGGGACGGTACCCTGGACTACTTCTTCTATTCCAATGCGGGCGGTGCTCCCGGTGCGCTCCTGGCCTCCGGCTCTGCGATCAACAAGATCATCAGCGATACCGGCATTGCCGACCAGGCCGGCACGGGTACGATCAAGCGTGTCGACTTTGACCTCGTTTCCTTCTTCGATGCGATTGGCGCTACCGACTATTGGTTCGGCGTTCATCTTGGCGCAACGTTCGATACCTTTAGCAGCGCAGCTTTGAGCGCCTCGGGTTTCGGCAACGAGGCGGAGCAATTTGGCGGCGTTGGTGGATGGTCCTCCAATGGACGTGACGGTGCCTTCCTGCTGGTGGGCGACGCAGCCATTCCCGAACCCGCCTCCCTGGCCCTGTTCGGCATTGGACTCGCCGGCCTCGGCTTCAGCCGCCGCAAGCGTTCTGCCTGATCGGGCCTACCGAAGCAGAAGAAACCCCGCCACGGCGGGGTTTCTTATTTTCGGCGCGGTTCTGGCCCCAGGGACGACCGCAACGGTTCAATTGATGCCGCCGCAACGCGCAAGCCTGCGCTTGGGCTAAACTTCCGCAGGCGGGTTGCATCCCGTGGGCAATGGAAGGAATCGTCTCCCGGTGGGGCGGCCGGTCTTCAAAACCGGCAGGGCCTGTCAGACAGGCCCGAGTAGGTTCGACTCCTGCTTCCTTCCGCCGGATATCCCTGCGAGCCTTATCCGTCCCCAAGGACGATTTTCATGCCCCACACCCCCTTCCACGGACCCATCCCTGACGATCGCCTCTACTGTCCCCGCAGCGACATGTGGGTGCAGGAAATCGGCGACGACGAGGTACGCATCGGCGCCACGGCTTTCGGCGTCTTCCTGGCCGGGGAGATCATCGCCTTCACGGCCAAGCCCAAGGGGGCCGAGGTCGCCATCGGGCGAGGCATGGGGACGGTGGAGAGCCGCAAGACGGTGATCGCCATCCACGCGCCCATTTCCTTCGTGCAATTGGAGGGCAATGAGACCGCCGAAGAGAAGCCCTCCCTGGTGAACCGTGACCCCTACTGTGCCGGCTGGATGGTGCGCGCCCGTCCCACGGCCTGGGATGCTGAAAGGCCCCATCTGGTCGACGCCGCCGCCTACCGCCACCATGTCCTGACCGTCGAACCGGAGGCCAGCTTTGTCGACTGAAGGCCCCAGCAAGCTTGCCTTCCTCATCTGGTCCGCCACGCCGGACCGGCCGGACCTCTGCGTGACGCCCCTGGTGCATGCCCTGGCGGCCCGCGCCCTGGATTGCGAAGTGGAGATCCACTTCGCCGGGCCGGCCGTGCGCTGGCTGGTGGAGGGCGTGGCGGCGGGGGCCTTTCCGACGCCGGAGGGCGAAAAGTCGATTCAGCGTTTTCTTGACGAATTGGCGGGGGAGGGCGTCAAGCTCTATGCCTGCGGCATGGCAAACGCCTCCTGGATAGCCCCGCAGGAGGCGTTGATCGCCCAGTGCAGCGGTTCCGCCGGTGCGACCGCCTTCGTCGCCCGCTGTCTCGACCCCGATTGGCGGACACAGGTGTATTGATGCGGATTGCCGGGGTCACGGGTGTCGTCCTCGCGGGGGGCCTGGGCAGGCGCATGGGCGGTGCCGACAAGGGATTGCTGAACTTTGGCGGCCGTCCCCTGGCGCGGCAGGTGGCGGAACGTCTGGCGGCGCAGGTGGACACGCTCTTCATCAACGCCAACCGCAACCGGGATGCCTACGCGGCATTCGGTTATCCGGTAGTCGCCGATGCCATTCCCGACTTCGCCGGTCCGCTGGCCGGTCTACACGCTGCCATGACCGCGGCGGCCACGGCCTTCGTCGTCACGGTGCCCTGCGATTCGCCGTATTTCCCGGAAGATCTGGTGGCGCGCCTGCATCGAGCGCTGGTCGACTCCGACGCCGACCTCGCCGTCGCGACCGCCGAAGGCCGTACCCACGCTGCGTTCTGCCTCTGTCGCCGGGAACTCGTCACTCCCCTGGCCGATTATTTGACTTCCGGCGGGCGCCGGGTCATCGACTGGCAGACCGCCCGTCGCCAAATCCTGGTCGAATTCGGCGAACCCGGCGCATTCCGTAATCTGAACACGCCGGAGGAACTGCTCTAGCGGCGATGCTGCGCGCGCGCCACGGGAGCCGGCCGACCTTCCAGATGTCGGAAGGTGATACGGCCCTTGGAGAGGTCGTAGGGCGAGAGTTCCAACGACACTTTGTCCCCGGCCAGGATACGGATGTGGTGCTTGCGCATCTTTCCCGCGGAATAGGCGATGAGTTTGTGACCGTTGTCGAGGGTCACGAGGAAACGGGAATCGGGCATCACTTCAATGACGACGCCCTGCATTTCAATGAGTTCTTCCTTGGCCATTACGGCACCTCCGGGGACACGGCAAAAGAAAACCCGGCGAAAGCCGGGTCTCGTCCGTCGGGGCAGGGCGCCGGCTGGGCCGACCCCCGGGATGCAACGCTTAGGCGACGCGGATGTTGCTCGCCTGCTGCCCCTTGGGGCCGGTGGTGACGTCGAAGGTCACGCGCTGGCCTTCCGCCAGGGTCTTGAAGCCCTGGGACTGGATGGCGGAAAAATGGGCGAAAAGATCGTTACCGCCGCCGTCGGGGGTAATGAAGCCGAAGCCCTTGGAATCGTTGAACCACTTGACGGTACCTGCTGCCATGTCTTGAATCTCCAGAAATAAATGAAAGGGGAAGAGTCCCTGGGGAGGCGACACTCAAGACGACGCGGAAAACCGGGAAGATCGCCGCAAATCTGCGGGTACTGAACCTGAGACAACATGACTTGAAAATCGCAACCGCGCACTATGCACCTATTTTCCGCCAATGGCAAAGGAAATCTCGCGGCGCCGCAGCGGGCCGATCGGGCGCCGCGATCCTCAGGCGGCCTGGCTGGTGGGCGCCATGGGAACGGACTGGCGGGTCCGGTTCGCGGCGCTGACCAGGGCCTTGATCGACGCGGTGACGATATTGGAATCGACCCCGACCCCGAAGCAGTCGCCGCCACTGGGACGCGCCACTTCGAGGAAGGCGCAGGCCCGGGCATTGCCGGCTTCAAGGCTGGCGCCCATGGAACGCTCTTCGTAACTGCGGACCTGGAGAGCGATACCGAGGCCGCGCAAGGCATGGACCGCGGCGTCGATGGGGCCGTTGCCCTCGCCGGCAAGGCGGTGGGAGACGCCATCGACTGCTACCGTGAGGCGGATGCCCTGGGCATTGCCGCGCTCGACGAGATGGTGTTCCACGTAACGTACCGCCGCTTCCTGGCCCATGTAGGTATCCTCGAAGAGGCGCCAGATGTCGCCGGCGCTCACCTCGCCGCCATGGGCGTCGGTATGGGCCTGGACGACCCCGGAGAACTCCACCTGGAGGCGGCGGGGCATGACCACGCCGTACTCGTTCTCCATGAGGTAGGCGATGCCGCCCTTGCCCGACTGGCTGTTGACCCGGATCACCGAATCGTAGCTGCGCCCCACGTCGGCGGGATCGATGGGGAGATAGGGCACGTTCCACGGCTGAGTTTCTTCGCTTTGGGCCTTTTGAGCGGCGAAGCCCTTCTTGATGGCGTCCTGGTGGGAGCCGGAGAAGGCCGTGAACACGAGATCCCCCACGTAGGGATGGCGCGGGTGGATGGGTAACTGGTTGCAGTGCTCGACGGTACGGGCGACGGCGTTGATGTCGGAGAAGTCGAGGCCGGGATGCACGCCCTGGGTGTACATGTTCAAGGCGAGGGTGACGATATCGACGTTGCCGGTGCGCTCCCCGTTGCCGAAAAGGCAGCCTTCGACGCGGTCGGCGCCGGCCATGAGGCCGAGCTCGGCGGCGGCCACCGCCGTGCCGCGGTCGTTGTGGGGATGGAGGCTCAAGACGACGCTGTCGCGGCGGGCGAGGTGGCGGTGCATCCACTCGATCTGATCGGCGTAGACGTTGGGCGTGGCGACTTCCACCGTGGTCGGGAGGTTGAGGATCACCGGCTTGTCCGGCGCGGCGCCCCAGGCGGCGGTGACCGCATCGCAAACCTCCAAGGCGAAGTCGAGTTCCGTGGCGGTGAAGGTTTCCGGGCTGTATTCGAGGATGAACTCGGTCTCCGGCTGCTCTGCCGCCAATTGCTTGATGAGGGTCACCGCATCCACGGCCATGGCCACCACCTCGGCCTTGCTCATGCCGAAGACGATGTCGCGGAACGGTTTCGAGGTGGCGTTGTAGACATGGACGATGGCCCGCCGGGCACCCTTCAAGGATTCCATGGTGCGGCGGATGAGATGTTCCCGGGCCTGGGTGAGGACCTCGATGGTGACGTCTTCCGGGATGTGCCCATCCTCGATGAGGCCGCGCACGAAATCGAAATCGGTCTGGGAAGCCGAGGGAAAGGCCACCTCGATCTCCTTGAAGCCGATGGCGCAGAGGGTCTTGAACATGCGCATCTTGCGCTCGCCGTTCATGGGCTCGAACAGCGATTGGTTGCCGTCGCGGAGGTCGGTGCTCATCCACACCGGCGGCTGGTCGATGACGCGGCCGGGCCATTGGCGGTCGGCGAGGGCGACCGGGGGAAAGGCGGAATACTTGCGGGAAGGGTCTGGCAACATGGTCGGCTCCGGGGGCTGGGGCAGTTGTTTTCGATGGAGACCATGGTACGCAAAAGGCCGCGGCAGGTGCTTGCGTTCTGTGCCCATCGATCAGCGATTATTGGCATAATATTGCGCGAATTAACATATTGATGGATAGTTACAGCAAATCATATTCTGATCGCGCTATTGAATGGAACTCGACCGCTACGATCGCCAGATCCTATCCATCCTGCAGGGCGACGGCCGCATCAGCAACCAGGACCTCGCCGACAAGATCGGCCTTTCCCCTTCCCCCTGCCTGCGCCGGGTGCGGGCGCTGGAGGAAGCCGGCCTCATCGCCGGCTACCGGGCGGTGCTCGATGCCAAGGCCCTCGGCCTGGCCCTGATGGCCTTGATCCAGATCTCCATGGACCAGCACACACCGGAGCGCTTCGACGACTTCGAGGCCGCCGTGCGGGAAATTCCGGAAGTCCTCGAGTGCCTGCTCATCACCGGCCAGGCAGCGGATTATCAGTTGAAGGTGGTGGTCAAGGACATGGACGCCTACCAGGAACTGCTACTCAACCGCATCACCCGAATACGCGGGGTGACCGGGGTGCATTCGAGCTTTGTCTTGCGGCGGGTGGTGGATCGGCAGAGCCTGCCTGTGGAAGTCCGCAGCTAGTCCGCTCGCAGGGCGGCACATCCGGCCCGGAGCCGTTCCGTGGCGGCGACCACTGCAACAGCGTGCCAGGCCTGCCGCCCCCGGCGGCTAAACCCCGTTTGCTGCAAACCAGGCGAGCATCCGCTTCCAACCGTCCTCAGCGGCATCCTGGCGATAGCTCGGGCGGTAGTCGGCGTGAAAGGCATGGGGGGCATCCGGATAGACGTGAATTTCGCCGGGCTTGCCCGCGGCCGCCAGCGCCTTGCGCATGGTTTCGATGGTGTCCAGGGGAATCCCGGCATCCTGCCCGCCATAGAGCCCGAGGACCGGCGCGCTGATCCGGGCGGCGACATCCACCGGGTGCTGCGGAGTGACGTCGTTGGCCGGTCCCGCCAGACGCCCATACCAGGCAACGCCAGCCTTCAGGCGGGGCTCGTGGGCGGCATAGAGCCAGGTAATGCGGCCGCCCCAGCAGAATCCCGTGATGCCCAGGCGGGCCGTATCGGCGCCCTTGGCCGAAGCCCAGGCGACGCAGGCATCGAGGTCGGCCATCACCTGGGCGTCCGGGGTCCGGTTGGTGATCTTGGCCAGAATATCGGGAATGCTGGAATACTGACGCGGATCGCCCTGGCGGGCGAACAGCTCCGGCGCGATGGCGCAATAGCCTTTCTTGGCCAACCGCCGGCAGACGTCCTGGATGTATTCGTGGACGCCGAAAATTTCGCTCACAACCAGGATCAACGGCGGTTTCTGAGCACCCTGGGGGAGTGCCCGGTAGGCGATCATTTCTCCGCCGCGCACGGGAATCTTTACCGGTCCCGCCACAAGTCCCGCGTCGTCGGTGACGATGGCCGTCTGGGCCATGACCGGCTGAACCGCCAACGCGAAACCCACCCCCAGGCTGGTCACCATGAAGCTGCGGCGGTCGACGGCCTTGGCGGGAAGCAGGCTGAAGAATTCGGCTTCGAGGGGATTCATGGCGTACTCCTTTTGCCAGGCGTCACATGAGGACGATGTCGAACTGCTCCGGTGAATAGCTGGTTTCTGCCTGGAGCGAGATGGGCTTCCCGATGAAATCCGAGAGCATGGCGAGGGATTGGGATTCTTCGTCGAGGAAGAGATCGATCACCGGCGGACTGGCAATCACCCGATACTCCCGGGCATTGAACTGGCGGGCCTCGCGCAGCAGCTCGCGCAACACCTCGTAGGCGACCGTGCTGGCCGTCTTGACCTCGCCGCGACCGTCGCAGGTGGGACAGGTCTCGCAGAGCACGTGGGCCAGGGACTCCCGGGTGCGCTTGCGGGTCATTTCGACCAGTCCCAGGTTGGTGAAGCCATTGAGGGTCAGCCGCGTATGGTCGCGCGACAGGGCTTTCTGGAATTCCGCCAGCACGGCCTGGCGATGCTCGTCGCTTTCCATGTCGATGAAATCGACGATGATGATGCCGCCCAGGTTACGCAAGCGAAGCTGGCGGGCAATGGTCTGGGCAGCTTCCAGATTGGTCTTGAAGATGGTGTCGTCGAAATTGCGTACGCCGACGAAGCCGCCGGTATTGACGTCGATGGTGGTCATCGCCTCGGTCTGGTCCATGATCAGATAGCCCCCGGACTTCAGGTCCACCCGGCGGGCCAGGGCTTTTTCGATTTCTTCCTCGACGCCATGGAGATCGAAGAGGGGCCGCTCGCCGGTGTAGTGATCGAGGAGGGGCAGGACCGCCGGCGTATAGATTTCGGCGAATCCTTGCAGACGCTGAAAATTTTCCCGCGAGTCGATGACGATCCGGCTCACATCGGGATTGACGAAATCCCGCAACACCCGCTGTCCCAGATAGAGCTCCTGGTAAAGGACGGTCGGCGCTCCGGAAACGCGCGCTTTCTCGCGGATTTCGCCCCAGGTCTTCTTGAGGTAGGCGATGTCGGTGGCGAACTCGGCGTCGGTGGCGCCCTCCGCCATGGTGCGGACGATGAACCCGCCGGTTTCCGATTCCGGCACCAGCGCCGTCAGGCGTTCCCGCAGGCTTTCCCGTTCCGATTCGGGTTCGATGCGCTGGGAGACGCCGATGTGCTTCTCCTGGGGTAGATAAACGAGCATGCGGCCGGCGATCGAGATTTGCGTCGATAAGCGCGCCCCCTTGGTGCCGATGGGATCCTTGACCACCTGCACCACCAGGCTCTGGCCCTCGGTCAGCAGGCGTTCGATGGGTTTGTCCAGAGTTTCGTCCCGGGGCTGCCAGATGTCGGCAACGTGGAGGAAAGCCGTGCGCTCCAGGCCCACATCGATGAACGCCGACTGCATTCCCGGCAGGATGCGGCATACCCGCCCGAGATAGACGTTGCCCACCAGGCCTCGGCTCGCATTGCGCTCGATGTGAAGTTCCTGGACCACCCCCTGCTGCATGACGGCAACCCGGGTCTCTTGGGGAGTGAAATTGATGAGGATTTCTTCGGACATTGGAAAGGTAGAATTCGCGATCTCTTCGGATTCTACTATGGCCTCTGCATCCTGCTCTCCTTCTCGCGCCGCCCCCGAGCTCCTCGCTCCCGCCGGGTCGCTCGCCATGCTGCGCACCGCTTTCGCGTTCGGCGCGGACGCGGTCTATGCCGGCCAGCCACGCTACTCACTCCGGGTGCGCAACAACGAGTTCGGCAGCCTGGATGTCCTGGCCACCGGAATTCGCGAGGCCCGGGCTCAGGGCAAGGCCTTCTACGTCGTCAGCAACATCTACCCCCGGAACGCCAAGCTTGCGACCTACCTTGCCGACATGGCACCGGTGGTAGCCCTCGCGCCCGACGCCCTGATCATGTCCGACCCCGGCCTCATCGCCATGGTGCGCGAAGCCTGGCCCGATCTGCCGGTACACCTGTCGGTCCAGGCGAACACCGTCAATTGGGCAGCCGTCAAGTTCTGGCAATCGGTCGGCGTACGCCGGATCATCCTCTCCCGGGAGCTCTCCTTGGAGGAAATCGCCGAAATTCGCCAGCGCTGCCCGGACATGGAGCTGGAAGTCTTCGTCCACGGCGCTCTCTGCATCGCCTATTCCGGACGCTGCCTGCTGTCAGGCTACTTCAACCACCGGGATCCGAACCAGGGCACCTGCACCAACTCCTGCCGCTGGGATTACAAGGTTCACCCGGCCGGCGAAAACCCGGCCGGGGACGTGCGCCTTCTGGAGGAACGCCAGCGCCCCGGCGAGCTGATGCCCATCGAGGAAGACGAGCACGGCACCTACATCATGAATTCCAAGGATTTGCGGGCGATCGAGCATGTCCAGCGACTGGTGGAGATCGGCATCGATTCCCTCAAGATCGAGGGCCGTACCAAGAGTCCCTACTACGCGGCGCGGACCTGCCAGACCTATCGCCAGGCCATCGACGATGCCCTAGCCGGCCGGCCTCTGGATCCACGGTTGCTCGCCGAACTGGAAAGCCTCGCCAACCGGGGCTATACCGACGGCTTCTATCAGCGCCACCACGACGCCGAGACCCAGAACTACCTCAAGGGCCATTCCGAGTCCGACCGCAGTCTTTACGTGGGCGACGCCGTCGCCTGGGACGCCGACCGCGGCCTGATGGAAATCGCCGTCAAGAACCGCTTTGCCCTGGGCGACCGGCTGGAATGCGTGCATCCGGAGGGAAATCGGCAATGGGTCCTCACGCGCATGGAAAGCGCGGCTGGCGAACCTGTGTCTGTCGCCCCGGGTGATGGTCATCGCGTCTGGGTCGATGCGCCCGCGAGCGGAGTCGGTGCGTTCGTGGCCCGCTTCCTACAGGGAATCTGACCGCTCAAGCCGCCGAATCCCTGGTTAGTTGGTACTCTTGAGCCATTCCCCTCGGCGAACGCCCGCCCATCGGCTTACTTGCTGTTACGGTTCCTTACCGCCCCTGCCGCTGCTTCGACCTAGAGTGCTCCTCAAGCCCGGCCTTCCGCCGGGCCTCGCATGGAGGAATCATCATGACCGAGAAGCGACATTTGCGATTCAAGCGAAACATTCGACAATTTCTGGCGCTCAGCGCCATCGCTATAGCCGGTGCCGTCGGCGCCGCCGATACGGCGCCCGAAGCGGTCGTGCGGGAAACCACGAGCGACGTACTCGCCGCCATCGCCAACAACCCTGCCCCCGCCACTCTGCGTCAGGTTGCCGAATCCAAGGTCGTACCGCACTTCGATTTCCGCAAAATGACCCAACTGGCTGCCGGACGGGTGTGGAACCAGGCGACGCCGGAGCAGCAGACGCAATTGGTCAGTGAATTCCAGCGCCTGTTGGTCCGCAGTTATACCCAGTCCCTAGGGGCCGCCAACCACAGTGCCGCCAAGGTCGCGGTCCAGCCTTCGCCGGTTTCCGGGAGTGACGAAACCACGGTGCGGACGACGGTGACCGAACCGGGTCGCCGTCCGGTCGCCATCGACTACCGCATGGCGAAGAGCGACGGGAACTGGAAGGTCGTCGATGTCATGGTCGAAAACATCAGCCTGGTCACCAACTACCGGGACTGGTTCACCACCCGTGCCAAGGAGGGCGGCGTAGAGGCGGTCATTCGCTCCCTGAGCGAAAAGAACCGCCAGAGCGCCTGAACCGGCTCGAGAATAAGGAGAACCCCATGAATTCCCAATCCCGACCGAGCACCATATCCCGCCGAACGTTCGCCAAGTACTGGGCTCTGGGCCTCGCCACGGCGCTGTTCGCCAGCCCGCACTTCGTCCACGCCGCCACCGCTGAAGGCGACGGTTTCGACGAGGACTCGATCGTCAAAGCGGCCAGCGATTTTCTCGGCGAAACCGCCGAAGGCCTGGGCAAGGTGATCGCCAAGGCCTTCAAGGAGCACGGCCGCCCGACCGGCTACATCAAGGGCGAGGAGTTGGCCGGGGCGGCCACCATCGGCCTGCGATACGGTGAAGGCCAACTCGTCTTCAAGCAGGGCAGTGCTTCGAAGGTCTTCTGGCAGGGCCCGTCCATAGGATTCGATCTGGGCGGCAATGCCTCCAAGGTTTTTGTTCTGGTCTACAACGCCCACAAGACCGACGATTTGCTCAAGCGCTTTCCGTCGGTCGACGGCAGCGTCTACTATGTCGGAGGTGCCGGCATCAACTACCAGCAGCGCGACGACATCATCCTCGCGCCGATACGCCTGGGAGTGGGCTTGCGCGCCGGGGCGAGCATCGGCTATACCCATTACACGTTGACCAAGTCGCTGAATCCCCTCTGAGAGGAGTCCATCATGAAAATCCCGGCACTTGCGGCCGCCTGCCTGGCTGCCAGCCTCAGCTTACCCAGTCATGCGACCGATGTGGGCATTTCGATCAATATCGGCCAGCCGGGCTTCTATGGTCGTATCGACATCGGAGGCTATCCCCCGCCGGTACTGATCTATCCCCGTCCGGTGGTCATCGCGCCGGTTCCGGTAGCCGGACCACCCATTTATTTGCGCGTTCCGCCGGGCCATGCCAAGCATTGGTCCAAGCACTGCGCGGAATACGGCGCCTGTGGCCAGCGCGTCTATTTCGTCCGGGATGACTGGTACAACCGCGAGTACGTTCCCCGCTATCGCGAACGCCATGACTACGACGGCGACCACAATCGTCACGAAGAACGCGGAGGTCCTCCGGACCGCGGTCGCGGCGAAGGCCGTGGCGAAGGCCGTGGCCATGGTCATGGCCACGGGCACGGTCATGGACGGGATTGAATCGGGTCGCCTTTTCCGGCGATTCAGGGCTTGGCCGAGCCGCTGAAAGCCTCGGCCAAGGCCTGGGTGACTGAAGGCGGAAGATTGGCGACCCGGTCGAACCGGGCGTTCCACAGATCGGCATGGGCAAAATCGGCGTCAAGCAGATCGGCAGCAGTAAATTCCGCGTAGCGCAGCGTCGCCCCCGCCAGCCGGGTGCGATGGAGGCGAGCCCGAGAAAAATCGGCATTTTCGGCTGATGCACCGGTGAAGTCGGCGCCGGACAGATCGGTGCCTACCAGTTTGGCGTCCATGAGGACCCCGCGAAAGGCGTAACAGTCCTTCAGCGAACCCCCTGAAAGATCGATCCCCTCCATCAGGATGTCCTTCAGGTAAGCGCGGCTGAAATCCGCGCCCTGCGCCCGCGTGCCGATCAGGTTGGCGCCAAAGAGATAGGCCCCATTGAGCTTGGCATTCGCCAGGTCGGCGCGATCGAAGATGGCGTGGAAGAGATCGGCATTGCGCAGGTCGGCTGCCACCAGGCGGGAGCCTTCGAAATGCGCCCACTTGGCGTTGGCCCCGCTGAGATCGGCACCGCTGAGGTCGGCGCCGCGCAAGTCTGCATTTTCGAGCTTCGCGGCGGTGAGGCGCGCGCCGCGCAAATCCTTTCCGGCCAGGCTCTTGCGGGAAAAATCGCAGCCGCTGAGATCGGCGCCCGGGATCAGCTTACCGCAATCCGCGGCAATGACGCCCCCGGAGGCGAGCAGATTCAACACTAGGATCGCTGCAGCGGTGACATGCATCGGATTCTCCGGGGAGTTGGCTCTTCACCACTGTAGCCCGGCCCGTTGGCCTTTGCCATCCTTCGAAAGGAGGGCCGCCGCTCGCGGAAAAACCGCCCCATCGCTTCATGCCTGCTTACCACCTCATCCGGGCGTTCGGCGGGCGAGTCCCGGGACTGGCTGCCGCCTGGAGCAAAGCACGTATTACTGTTGCAGTGACGCGGCGACCGTCGCTAAGCCCCAAGCTGGCACCCAATTCGAGGAGGCTGATCGGCCAGTTCCTCATCATCCCTCCGCAGTCGGGAACAGGCCGTGGAATGCCAGCCCGGCACCCCGCCAGCAACGGAAAGCGACATCCGCTGGGCATCCCCGCGTCCAGACGGAGAGATCCCACACACAGGTACACTCTGTTGCAAACCGTTACTTGAGTCGAGCCAGGGGGACCGGTATCTTGCACCCATGCGCTGACCTCCGGGTTGGCCTAGGCGGCCCTCCCCCTCCCACCTCCTGACAGGCCGCCTTGAAAGCCCCTTGCCCCCCCGACAAGGGGCTTTCGCCTTTTCAGGGTTGGCGTTGCGGATCGTTTACCGAATATTGAGGATCCTGGCATTCTCGCGGCAGAACTTGCGGCCGGCCCGGTAACCGATTTCGTATAGCCGCTCCAGGTTGGACGAAGACCAGTCCAGGATATCCGGCCAGTCGTCATCCTCGATCCCGTCAAGAAGGGGAACCTTGAGCAACCGGCGCTTCGCCTTCCCGGTATTCGGATCGATGTTGTGGACTCGTTCGAAGAGTTTGACGTCGTCGCGGGCGATGGCGACCAGCGGGGTGATGATCGACTTGACCCAGGCGTCGTAAAGATTGCGCGGCTCCTGGATCAGGCGTTCCGACCCGAGGATATCGAATACGACCAGGGTATCGACATCCTCGTGCAGGCCCTGCTCGCACTCCTGGCCACGATAGAGAAAGGTCTTGGGCGGCGTCTTGGCCGATCTTTGCTCGCGGGACGGCTTCTCCGCAACCAGAGCGCGGAAATTGATGGTATCGATGGCGGCTCCCTCGATGTAGTCCTGACCGTCGACCCGGTAAGGCGGATAGATGAGCGGAAACGCCAGCGCGGCGCGGAAGTGCTCGGGGGTGACTTCCTCCTTGTCCCAGATGGTCATCTTTCCACGGTCCACATTGAAGGCGTTGATGTAGAACTGACCGGGAATGTGCGGTAGCAGGGCAAAATCGATCACCGATTCGGCGAAGGGAACGTGGGCGCAGAGTCCCTGGCTGAATGGCCCGGTATCGGCTGGCGTCAGGGTCGCCCATATCAGCTGCAGCCAGTCACCGAGCATCTTCTGCGGCCCTTCGTGCCAGCCCTGGGCGAGCACTTCGCGGGCAAAGGGATTCAGGGCCAGGAGTGACCTGAAGGAGTCCGCCGCCGGTCCGGGTTTGAGAAAGACCTTGTAATTCACCGGCAGCCAGTCATAGATCGCATCGGCGATGCCCAAGCGCGTCGTGTGATGCAACGCCTCCTCAGGCTTCAGGTTGCCGGCCGGCGCCCGGTAGAGCAAGCCGATCAGGGCGCCTGCCCCGGAGGTGGATACCACGTCGAAGTCGACCTTCGCCTCGATCATCGCCACCAGGGCTCCGGCCATCAGCGTGGCATTCGGTGCCCCACCGCCGATGAGCAGGGCTTTCTTGCGGGACGGTTGATTTTGGCCAAGCGCTTCCATATTTCCCCCGAAACGGATAAAAGAAAATGACGCTGAGTTTCTTTCGGACGATAACAGGGCACCGCCCCCGGGGCAATCGCCCTGACAGACCTCACGGCGAGGCGGATTTTGGCCGGGAGAGGGAATAGAACCGCGGGGAATCTGTTTACCTCACTGCCCCTCAACCTCAACAGGAGAAACCCATGAAGCGCTTCATTCCCCTCGTTCTCGCCCTCGCGACTTCCGCAGCCTTCGCCGACGCCCCGGTCAAGATGCAGGGCGGTATGCTCGTCGGCAGCAACGGTATGACCCTCTACGTCTTCGACAAGGACGAAGCCGGCAGCGGCAAGAGCATGTGCAACGGCAAGTGTGCCGAAAACTGGCCCCCTTTAGCCGCCGCAGAAAGCGACAAGACCAGCGGCGATTTTGCCGTCATCGCACGGGAAGACGGTAAGAAGCAGTGGGCCTTCAAAGGCAAGCCGCTTTATTTCTGGAGCAAGGACCAGAAACCCGGCGATACCACCGGCGAGGGTTTCAACAACGTCTGGCACGTGGCAAAGTAAGACACTGACACCATGGCTAGCTTCGCCGACCACCTTCCCCGCCTCCGGCGTTACGCCAGGGCTCTGACCGGCGACCGCCACGCGGCCGACGATCTGGTCCAGGACACCCTGGAGCGGGGCTGGGCGAAGTTCTCGCTCTGGCGTCCCGGGAGCCGGCTCGACGCCTGGCTCCTCACCATCATGCACAATTTGTTCGTCAACCAGTACCGGAGCCGGCCGCCGACTGCCGAATCCCTTGACGAACTCTATGTCGAACCCTCGATGCGCGCTTCTCAGGCAGACCGGCTAGAAGTGCGCGACATCGACGTTGCCCTTGCCCAATTGCCCCCGGAACAACGTGAAGTATTGCTTCTCGTCACCCTCGAAGAATATTCCTATGCCGAAACCGCCCAATTACTGGGTGTTCCCATCGGTACCGTCATGTCCCGGCTGGCCCGCGGCCGGGAGAAACTCCGCGCCCTGTTGGACGAAGGGACCGGCCAGGCGCGCCTGAGGGTCGTCAAATGAACGCCTCGCTACCCCCCAACGAAGACGAACTCCATGCCTACGTCGATGGCGAGTTGGAAACGGACCGCCGTGCCGCCATCGCCGCCTGGCTTGGCGACCATCCCGATGCCGCCGCGCGCGTCGCCGACTGGCAGGAGCAGAAACGCCTCCTGTTCGCGGCCTATGGGCCGATCATGGCGGAAGTTCCGCCGCCCCATCTCGAAGCTGCCGCCAACCGGCGCCCGAGAGCCTCACCCCCTCTGGGACTGCGGCTTGCCGCTGCGGTCGGCTGGCTGGCACTCGGGGCCGTGATCGGCTATGGCGTCAAGGCCACTTCCCCTGCCCGGGAAGCCGGGCTGTCTCCCATCGCCCACAGTGCAGCCATCGCCCACGTCGTCTATACCCCGGAGGTCCGCCATCCCGTCGAAGTCGCCGCGGATCAGGAGGCCCACCTGGTTCAATGGCTGTCCAAACGGCTTGGGATGCCCCTGAGAGTTCCGCAGCTCTCAGCGGATGGATTTGCCCTGGTCGGTGGCCGCCTGCTTCCTGGAGAAAGCGGTCCGGTTGCCCAGTTCATGTACGAGGACGGTAGCGGGAAGCGGCTTACCCTCTATGTACGCGCCGATGCTGCCGAAAATCGCGAGACGGCTTTCCGCTTTGCCTTGGAAGGCAAAGTGGGCGTTTTCTACTGGCTGGACGGCAAATTGGGTTACGCCATCTCCGGGGAACTCCCGCGGGAAAAGCTCCTCAACATCGCGGAAAGCGCCTACAAGCAGTTGAATCCCTAGCGCTTTTTCAGATCGCACCCCAGGCAGGACGCACCCCCTTGGTGCGCCGCAAAAACGTATAATCGCGGCCATCGTCATTGGGGGTGGTGGGTCATGCTGGTCTGGTTCGTCGTGCTCTATCTCATGGTTTCGATTGGCATTGGTCTCTTTGCCGCGACCCGCGTTCATAACACGAAGGATTTCGCCGTCGCGGGGCGCCATCTGCCGCTGCCGGTGGTCACCGCAACGGTCTTCGCCACCTGGTTTGGTGCGGAGGCTGTTTTTGGCGCCTCGTCCACCTTCGTCCGGGAGGGTCTCGGCGGCGTGGTAGCGGACCCCTTCGGCTCGTCGATGTGCCTGATCATCGCTGGTATCTTCTTCTCCCGCTATCTCTACAAGCTCAATATCATCACCCTGGGCGACTTCTACCGGATGCGCTACAACCGCACCGTCGAGGTCGTCACCACCCTGTGCATCGTCGCCTCCTACCTGGGTTGGGTGTCGGCCCAGATCAAGGCCCTCGGGCTCATCCTCAACGTCGTGACCAACGATGGCTTGAGCCAGACTGCCGGGATGATCCTCGGTGCTGCTGTGGTGCTCACCTACACCACCTTTGGCGGCATGCTGTCGGTGGCGGTCCTCGATTTCGTTCAAATGGCGGTAAGCATGGGTGGCCTTTTCTTCATCGCCACGGTAATGGCCGACAAGACCGGCGGCGCCGGCGTCGTCATCGACCACGCGGCCGCTGCAGGCAAGTTCGAATTCTTCCCGGAGCCCGACCCGCTGCTCTGGGTCACCTTCCTGGGTGCCTGGGTGACCATGATGCTGGGCTCGATTCCCCAGCAGGACGTCTTCCAGCGCATCACCTCGGCCAAGAGTGCCAAGGTCGCGGTTTGGGGATCCATCCTGGGTGCCTCGATCTACTTCTGCTTCTGCTTCGTGCCGATGTTCATCGCCTACTCGGCGACGCTGATAGACCCCGGCCAGTACGGGCCGATGCTTGCTTCCGACGCACCGGAGGATTTCCAGAAGGTCCTGCCGCTCCTCGTTATCAGTCATACCCCGCTCTTTGCCCAAGTCATCTTCTTCGGGGCCGTCCTTTCCGCCATCATGAGTTGTTCGTCGGCAACCCTCTTGGCCCCCTCGGTGACCTTCGCGGAAAATATCCTGCGCCCAATGTTCCCGGGCATGGGGGATCGCTCCTTCCTGAAAGTGATGCGCTTCTCCATCGTCGGCTTCGCCTGCGTGGTGCTCGGCTTCGCCCTCTATTCCAACGCATCCATCTTCAAGATGGTCGAAAATGCGTACAAGGTCACCCTGGCCGGCGCCTTCGTGCCACTCTTTGCGGGCGCGTTGTGGAAGCGGGCCACCACCCAGGGCGCCCTGGCCTCGATTATCGGCGGGCTCAGCTCCTGGCTCCTGATCGAGTTCCTCGTCGAAGAGAGCCCCGTTCCGCCTCAACTGATCGGGCTCGCCATAGGCTTCGTCGGCATGGTGATCGGTTCCCTGCTACCCCAGCGGGTGGGGCGTCCGACTCCCCGCGAGGACGTTCACGCCACCCTGCACCACCGGGCGGCGGCGGAAACCCACCACGCAGAACCCCTGCACGAGCACACCAAGCATTGACGGTCGGCGATCCCCGGCCTGTCTGCGGCGGGTAGCAATACTCGCGGATGCCGTCTGCACCGGGAATTCGACCGTCCGGCCGGTCCTGAGAAACTAAATGGGGAATCTACACCTAAAGTTATAAGGACCCCCCACCGGAGAGGAGGCGCCCCATGCGCAGACTGATCTCCCTGAACCCCACGGTGCACTGCATCGGGGCCGGCAGTTTTCTGGGGGCTCCCGCCCCCCACCTGGGCGAAGTGACCTGCCTGGAGCGCGCCGGTTTTTCCGCCCGTCTGCGGGACAACGGCCTCGAGGCCCATTGGGGCGACTTACCCCTGACCGAAGCTGACGACCTGGGCGCAGTCCTGGCCAGGCTGGCCGACTGCTGCGCCGCCGTCGTCACGGGGGCCGACCGGCCCCTGGTAATCGGGGGTGACCATTCCCTTGCTGCCGCGACCTGGAAGGGCATAGGCCGCGCCCTGGGCGACGCGCCGGGACTCATCTGGATCGATGCCCACCTTGACGCCCATACCCCGGCGAGCAGCCCCAGCGGCAACGCTCACGGCATGCCGCTCGCCGCACTCCTTGGCGAGGGCGAGTCTCCCCTTGCCACGGTTCCCGGTCCCTGCCTCGACCCTGCCCGGGTGGCGGTCATCGGCGCCCGCAGTTTCGAGCCGGCCGAAGCCGAGCGGCTGGCGCGCCTAGGAGTCCGTACTTACGACATGGCCGAAGTCGGACGCCGCGGCTTCGCTTCGGTCTTTGCCGAAGCCCGGCGCCAGATCGGCGCCGGCCCTTGGGGAATCAGCCTCGACCTCGACGCCGTCGATCCCCAGGATGCGCCCGGCGTGGCAACCCCCGTCGCCGACGGTATCGCCGCCGCCGATTTGCTTGCCGCACTGCAAAGCGTTCTGCGGGAGCGCAACTGCGTCGGCTTCGAAATCGTCGAGTTCGACCCGGAACGGGATCCGGGGGGTATCACCGCCCGACTGGTCCTCGCCCTGGCGGACGCGGTATCGCGGCCCGACGCCGCCACCCTGCGCCGCTGGGAGGAAGGTTTCGGCGCCCGCAACTACGCCCCCCTGCCGGTGGTGCTGGCGCGGGGCGAAGGGAGCTGGCTGTTCGACGTGGATGGTCAGCGCTATCTGGATTTCATGTCCGCCTATTCCGCCACCAGCTTCGGCCACGGACATCCCCGGCTACTGGCTGCGCTGACCGAGCAGGCCGGGCGGCTTGCGGTGACCTCGCGGGCCTATTTCAACGACCGCCTGCCGCGCTTCCTGCGTCGCCTCACCTTGCTCACCGGCTATGCCCGGGCGCTGCCCATGAACACCGGGGCCGAGGCCGTCGAAACGGCCCTCAAGGCCGCCCGCAAATGGGCTCATACCGTCAAGGGCGTCCCGGAAGGAAAAGCCGAGATCATTGCCTGCGACGGCAATTTCCACGGTCGCACCATCACCATCGTCGGCATGTCGTCGGAAGCCCAGTATCGGCGAGGCTTCGGTCCGTTCCCGCCCGGATTGCGGCGCATCCCCTATGGCGATCCAGGGGCGCTTGCCGCTGCAATCACGCCGAATACGGCTGCCTTCCTGGTGGAACCAATCCAGGGGGAGGGAGGCATCGTTCTCCCGCCGCCGGGATTTCTCGCCGCCTGCGCCGCCCTATGCCGGCGCCACAACGTGCTGCTCATCGCCGACGAGGTCCAGACCGGACTCGGTCGCACCGGGCGGCTGTTGGCCTGCGAGCACGAAGGGGTCCGGCCCGACGGGATCATTCTGGGCAAAGCCCTGGGCGGCGGCCTGCTCCCCGTTTCGGCCTTCCTTGCCGACGATGGGGTGATGGGCGTCTTCCATCCGGGCGACCACGGTTCCACGTTCGGCGGCAATCCTCTCGCCGCAGCAGTAGCCCTGGCGGCGCTGGACGTGCTGGTGGAGGAGGATCTGATCGCGCGTTCCGCTGCGCTGGGAGACTTCCTGATGAAGCGCCTGCAAGCCATGGCGGCAGACTGCCCGGCCATCAAAGCTGTCCGCGGACGCGGCCTCTTTGCGGGCATTGAACTCGATCCTGCCCGATTGGACGCGCGCCGCCTGGCCGAGGCCTTGCTGACCCGGGGAGTGCTCAGCAAGGATACCCACGGCACGGTGTTGCGGCTCGCTCCACCCTTGACGATTACCCCGGCAGAACTGGCCTGGGGGCTTGACCGGATCGCCGAGACCGTGAAGGATTTGCAGGGTAGGGAACCGCGGGCGGCGTAGAGTGTAACCGCCCGCATCAACCGGCAATCCGGTTGAACCGTTGTACGAATGCGCATTCCAATCCGGAGACGGCGAGAGCCGATAGTACAAACCAGGAAGGAGTCAGCCATGTCGATCTTCGCCCGCTATCAGAGCCGCTACGAAGCCTCACAAGAGGAGGAGATGTCGGTCCAGGAATACCTGGACCTCTGCAAGAGCGACCCTACCGCCTACGCCAGCGTCGCCGAGCGCATGCTGATCGCCATCGGCGAGCCGCAACTTCTCGATACCCGGCTGGAACCCCGGCTCTCGCGCATCTTCGCCAACAAGATGATGAAGCTTTACCCGGCCTTCGAGGAGTTCTACGGCATGGAGGAGGTGATCGAGAACATCGTCTCCTACTTCCGCCACGCGGCGCAGGGCCTGGAGGAAAAGAAGCAGATCCTCTACCTCCTGGGTCCGGTCGGCGGAGGCAAGTCCTCGCTCGCCGAACGTCTGAAGTACCTGATCGAGAAGGTGCCCTTCTACGCGATCAAGGGCTCGCCGGTGCACGAATCCCCCCTGGGCCTCTTCAACGTCAATGAAGACGGCCCCATCCTGGAAGAGGATTACGGAATTCCGCGGCGCTATCTGGGAACCATCATGAGCCCCTGGGCCGTGAAACGGTTGCAGGAGTTCGGCGGCGACATCACCAAGTTCCGGGTGGTCAAGATTCGGCCCTCGGTACTCTCCCAAATTGCCGTTTCCAAGACCGAGCCGGGCGACGAGAACAATCAGGACATCTCCAGCCTGGTAGGCAAGATCGACATCCGGAAACTGGAGACGTATTCCCAGAACGACCCCGACGCCTATTCCTACTCCGGCGGCCTGTGCCTCGCCAACCGGGGCATCCTGGAGT
>DAORDK010000055.1:0-21985 GCA_035345935.1 Rhodocyclaceae bacterium
GCCCCGTGTTTCTTCGGGACGATTTGCGGCCGCGGCCCGATTACCCCGCTAACCCTGCGGTCGACCCCGTTCCCTTCGGTCACTGGACGCTGCGCGATGAAGCCGCGCAGCGCCGGTCACCTGCACGTTAGGCCCCTGTCATGACTCCTCTCCGCTTCCTCCTGATCGCGCTTCTTACCGCGTTAGCCTCAATCGCCCACGCAGGTGAAACTCTTGTTACCTTTGCTAGCGGTCGTGCCGAAGTCATCCTTCCCGACAACTTCACTGTGGTCTCGTCCGACACTTCAGGTCTCGTTGCCACATTTGGCCCCAAGCGAGATCACAAACTCGAATTGAGTCTGAACGACATCGAGTCTTCCTTGGGCTCTGCAGATCTCGGTGAACAGTTCGTCCGCGCACAGGCAGAAAAGAAGGGCCGCAAACTCTCTCTGGGCGCTGGTCGGGTTGTGTTCATGGACCCCGCCGGCGACTCCAAGCAAGGTGAAGTCACAATGCGCGTTGTCCACTGGCAAATTGGGTTTGGTCGCTCGGTGGTTGTAATGACACTTACCGCTCCCGTCGAACAACCCATGTCACCCGCTCTTCAAGAGTTTCTCGGTAGGTATCTCAATGTCCTGGTCGCCAGCCTTCGCCGCACCGGGGCCTAACATTCCAATCCACCGGACCTCAGGCAAGCTGCGCTTGCCTGCGTCCGGTGATTTTTAACGTTAGCCACCCCGTAATGCGCACGACCCCACCGCATCGCTTCATTCGGTACCGACTGCTGTTGATGGCCATCGCTTTGTCATCATTGGCTATCGGTGCAGCGATCTTGGCCACCTGGAAATATCACCCACCCATGCCCTTGGCCGCAAAAGCTGTCTTTGCCGTTGCGGTCGTGATGTTTGTTTGGCTCAATGGCGCCTATTGGTGGATCGAAGTCTGCTATCCGCATCAAGAGATCAGCGCTGGGAAGTATGCTAGCCGCGTGGAACAAAGCTCACGCCTCATGCAGATATATCAACGCCTCTTCTTCTTCGTCTATGCCATTTGCGCAACTTTCGCGACAATTGCCATCGTTCGAGTCGTCTCCGGTGGCTAACCCGTCGTTGCAAGGGACCGCCCAACGGCTGCGCCGTTGGGTTCCCTGCGCGGCTTCGCCGCTCCGGCGGCCCCTGAACTAGCACGTTAGGCCTCGTAAATACGATATGAGACATACTTTCGCTTTCAAGTTAATAATCAATATCGCGTTGTCGTTAGTGCTTGGAGGGTGCCAGTCAACCAGTCCAAAATCTACCGCGCCGTATAAAGTTGCCACTGTCGACGACGTTGAAATAGTTTGGGCTGCTGGCATGCGTGGATTAAAGCCTAGGCTTGGTCTTGCGGGCTCATGCCCAACTCCTGAGTACTATGCCCATGAGATACCAAATGACCTTGGAGTAGGGTTTGGAATATGCTTTATCCCAAGAATTAAAGGCGCCCATGGGAATTTTGGTATTCGGTATACGGTTACTCTTCCTGGCGAGGGGGCAATTAACCCAGCAACGAATGAGCGCGTAAAACAAGTATCAGCACTCACAAATTGCTTTAACGGGCTCCCATGCTTTGGCGGCTATATTCCTGATCAATATGATTTCCTTCCTGGTGAGTGGCTGTTTGAGTTTTATCGATTGGATCGAAAAATTATCGAATTTAGGTTCGTGGTTAAAGCTCACACAAAAGAAAACATTTAGAGCACATTTATCGTCGAGTCATTGGTTCAGGCGTACATAAATTGCTTGCTTTCGTTCGATCGTCTGGCAATTTGTCAAAGTATTCAAAAATCGCGCATGCTGCCTAACCCATCCATCGAGAGGGACCGCCTATCGGCGGCCCCTCATGTTCGACGCAAGGGCTTCCCCGTTTTTGGCAAGCGTTGTGAAGTCTTAAGTTTTCATTCCTGATCCTGATATCCGATCGTTCATCGATCCCTGCCGGGTCGGTGCGAGAAGATGAAGGACTGCGGTACTACAGGCCGCCGCAGCACAATCTTTTTGAGACGATAGCCATGGACCACGCCGTTGCAGAGCGATTCGCCCAGGACTGGATCGATGCCTGGAATGCTCACGATCTGGAGCGGGTGCTGGCGCACTATGCGGACGATTTCGAGATGTCGTCTCCGGTGATCGTTGAAGTGGCCGGGGAAGCCTCCGGCTGCCTGCGGGGCAAGGAGGCCGTCGCCGCCTATTGGCGCAAGGCGCTGGAGTTGATGCCGGACCTCCGTTTCGAGCTTCTCTCCGTTCTCGTCGGCGTCGATTCCGTCGTCCTCCACTATCGCGGAGCGCGGAGTCGTGCGGCCGCCGAGGTCTTTCATTTCGGGCGCGACGGCCGGGTTGTCCGGGCTTTTGCCCACTACGGCGCTTAGCCTGCCTATTGCGTCAATCCAGCGGGAGATCGCCATGCTCGAACTCAGACCCAGTTGTGAATGCTGCGACCGAGACTTGCCGCCCGAATCCACTGAAGCCCGCATCTGCTCGTTCGAGTGCACGTTTTGCGCGCACTGTGCCGACACGGTACTGGGCGGCAAGTGCCCCAATTGCGGCGGCGAACTGGTCGCGCGCCCGCGCCGCCCCGCCGACAAGCTGGCCAGCAGCCCCCCATCGGGCCAGCGTATTCACAATCCTGCCGGGTGCGCAAAGACCGTTTCGTGACGATGGGGATCGCTTGAACCGAACTCAGGTTTGGGCTTTGCTTGCCACGATGCGGGAAAGCGACCGCGCTCCCCTGGTGACGCCCGGCGCGATCAGGGTTCCCAGTGCTCGACCGCCAGCCGCTCGCCCCACAGACGGGTGACGGTGGCTGAAACGGTCGCCGGAGCGCCGCTGGTGGCGATGGCGAGGTGGCCGATTCCGCCACCCAGGGTTCCGTCGGCGGCCAGACGTCGCTCCACCTGGCGGGCGATGGCTTCCCCGGTGTCGATCACCGTTGTGCCGGTCGGCAGGCGGGCGGCGATGGCGGAAGCGACCCAGGGGTAGTGGGTGCAGCCCAATACCGCCACGTCGGCGCCGGCGGCCGCGAGCGGAGCAACGAAGCGGTCGAGCAGGGCGGCGACGCCCTCGCCTTCCGGTCCCTCGGCCTCGATGGCCTCGGCGAGCCCCGGACAGGCCTGGGCGACGACCCGGGTGCCGTCGGCATGGTTGGCCACCAGCCGGCGGAAGCGTTCGCTCTCCAGGGTCCGGGTCGTGGCGAGGACGCCGATGACGCCGGAGCGGGTGTGCGCCGCCGCGGGTTTGACGCCGGGCTCCAGGGCCACCACCGGCAGCGCGGAGCGGGCGCGGATGGCCTCGGCAGCCGCCGCGGTGGCGGTGTTGCAGGCGATGACCAAGGCCTTGGCGCCGCGCCGGGCGAGGGCTTCGGCAATGACCACGCCCCGCTCGCGCAGGAAGGCCTCCGGGCGGTCGCCGTACGGCAGGAAGCGGGTATCGGCGAAGTAGAGAAAATCCTCCCGCGGCAGGCGCTCGCGCAGGGCGCGCAGGACGGTGAGGCCGCCGAGTCCGGAATCGAAGACCGCAATGGGATGCCCGGACGGGTTCATGGGGTTTCCGGATCGCGCTCGATCAGGCGAGCCCCGGCCTCCGCCAGCAGTTGGCGCAGCAGCGAACGATGGCAGCGGGCTTCGTCCTGGCAGTAGCACCCCACCGAAAAGTCGCTTTCCCTGGACAGGGCGGCAAGCAGTTGGAGGGCATCCCGGCAGGCCGGCGCCGCCATTTCGGCCCGATAGCGGCGAGCGAATTCCGCCCAGGCCGGGTCGCTGACGGCTCCCTGGGCGAAACGCACCAAGTCTGCGCTGGGCGCCAGGGTGGGGAACCAGACGTCGTACCAGTCCTGCGCGGCGTATTGCGCCTTCGGCACCCCGCGCGGGGGCCGGCGCACGGTGCCGATACGCAGGCCCTCGCCCGGTTGGCGCGGACTGCCGAGACGAACGACGCGGATGGCCAAGCTAGACCTCCTTCCCGGAGCGCCAGGTCCGCCGCCGGCCTTCGGCGGACCGTCGCGCGGGGGGCGGTTGGACCCGCGGCACGTCAGCGCGCCGACGCATTGGCGGCGTTTTCACGACTGTGCACTTGTGCCTGGAGATCGAGCAGGGGCTTCTGACTGACGTGGACGAAGCCGCGCCGAGGCCGGTCCAGATCCAGGGTGATAAAGACCAGGACGACGATGAGCGCCGCGAGCAGGTAGCCGGCCAGGGACGGGCGATGGCCTTCGATCCCCGTGGTGTAGCCGACGATACCGCCGGCCAGGAGCAGGCAGGCGTAGAGGAGGATCAGGACCGCTTGCGGAACATGGCGATCGAGCGCAGCTTCGCGACGGCTGGCGCTGTCGATGGCGTCGTTGACCGCCTGGACGAAGAGTCCGCTGGTCACCGGAGCGGGATCGAACGCCACGGCCCGGCGCGCGATGTCCCAAAGGGCCGCCTGGGCGGCCGCCGTGTCCCGCTCCCCGGCCTGGCGGGCGCCGTGGTCGGCGAGGGTGGCGCGCCCGGCCTCGACGCGCAGATCGACGTACGCCCTCAATCCCCCCAGCGCTTTCTCCTTCACGCCGGCGGGAAGCAGTTGGGCGCGCAGATAGGCGGTGCCGATGGCATTGGCTTCGGCCACCACCGCCTCGCAGCGGCTGTCGTAGCGCTGCAGGGCGAGGGACAGGGTGAACCCGAGCACGATGGCCAGGATGCCGAGGATGGCCCCCTGGATGGTGCGCACGTGGGCGCGCATCGCCTCTTCGGTTTGGTAAGCCATGCGGGCGCCCAACCGGTAGCCGATCTCGACGGCCAAAGCCGTGGAGACGAAGAGCACGGCGGCGATGACGCCGCCGGGAAGATCGTAGGTCAGTTCTTGCATTGCGCGGTTCCGGCCGGAAGCCCATGCCACGGGGCATTGGGGGCAGAGTTTACACCGTCGCCGCGGGGTCCGCGCTGGGCGCAAACGATGCCGCAAAAACAAAGCCCCCGACCGGCGGGGGCTTCGGGAAGCGGAGGCGAGCCCTTACATGCGGGCGATCATGGCGTCGCCGAAGGCCGAGCAGGACAGCTCGTTGGCCCCTTCCATGAGACGGGCAAAGTCGTAGGTGACCTGCTTGTCGCCGATGGCGGCTTCCATGGAGCGGATCACCAGATCGGCGGCTTCCTTCCAGCCCAGGTGGCGCAGCATCATTTCGGCGGAGAGGATGAGGGAACCCGGGTTCACCTTGTCCAGGCCGGCGTACTTGGGTGCCGTGCCGTGGGTGGCTTCGAAGCAGGCGTACTGGTCGGAGATGTTGGCTCCGGGGGCGATGCCGATCCCGCCGACCTGGGCGGCCAAGGCATCGGAGATGTAATCGCCGTTCAGGTTGAGGGTGGCGATGACGTCGTATTCCGCCGGACGCAGCAGAATCTGCTGCAGGAAGGCGTCGGCGATGGCGTCCTTGACCACGATTTCCCGACCGGTCCGGGGATTCTTGAACTTGCACCACGGGCCGCCGTCGATCAGCTCGGCACCGAATTCCTCCCGGGCCACCTTGTAGCCGGTATCGCGGAACAGGCCCTCGGTGAATTTCATGATGTTGCCCTTGTGCACCAGGGTGACGCTCTTGCGATCGTTCTCGATGGCGTATTTCATGGCCGCCCGAACGATGCGGGTCGTCCCTTCGATCGAGATCGGCTTGATGCCGATGCCGGAGGTTTCCGGGAAGCGGATCTTCTTGACGCCCATTTCCTTCTGCAGGAAATCGATGATTTTCCGGGCGCCTTCGGACTGGGCCGCCCATTCGATGCCGGCGTAGATGTCTTCGGTGTTCTCCCTGAAGATGACCATGTTGGTCAGCTCCGGATTCTTGAGCGGCGATGGCACGCCCTTGAAGTACTGCACGGGACGCACGCACTGGTAGAGGTCGAGCTCCTGGCGCAGCGCCACGTTGAGGGAGCGGATGCCGCCCCCCACCGGAGTGGTCATCGGACCCTTGATGGAGACGGAATACTCCTTCAGGGCATCGAAGGTTTCCTTGGGCAGCCACTCGTCGGGCCCGTAGAGGCGGGTGGACTTTTCCCCGGCATAGACCTCCATCCAGTGGATCTTCTTCTTGCCGCCGTAGGCCTTTTCCACTGCGGCGTCGATCACCTTCATCATCACGGGAGTGATGTCGATGCCGATGCCGTCGCCCTCGATGAAGGGGATGATGGGATTGTCCGGAACCGCTTGTCCGGGAACGATTTTCTGACCGCCTTGCGGAACCTTGATGTGCGATGTCATTGCCTCACTCCATGCATTGTTATGGGACCACCCGGGTATGAGCCGGCCTGCGAACACCGGCAGAGGGTTCGCCACTGCCGGCTAGGAGTCCATAATTATGATGCAAAAAATGGAGCGAGTCAGCCTCGGTCCTTCGGACTAATCCCAAGGACCAAGGCCGGAAGCCGGCGTCTCGCCGGCTCCCCTTGCCGCCTTACCCGCGCGCTGCCCGCAGCGTTGCGTTGAGCGTCGGCGACGGACGCATGATGGCTTTGCACTTGTCCGAATCGGCCTTGTAGTAACCGCCAATATCGACCGGCTTGCCCTGCACCGTCTTCAGTTCGGCGACGATCTGCCCCTCGTTGTCGGTGAGGGCCTTGGCCAGAGGCGCGAAATGGGCGGCGAATTCCCTATCCTCGGTCTGCCCGGCCAGTTCCTGCGCCCAATACATGGCGAGATAGAACTGGGAGCCCCGGTTGTCGAGTTCGCCGGTTTTCGGCGACGGCGACTTGTTGTTGTCGAGCAGGCGGCCGGTGGCGGCATCGAGGGTCTTGGCCAGGAGGATGGCGCGGGGATTCTTGTCCTTGAGGCCCAGTTCTTCGAGGGAAACGGCCAGGGCGAGGAATTCGCCCAGGGAATCCCAACGCAGGTGGTTTTCCTGGACCAGCTGCTGGACATGCTTGGGTGCCGACCCTCCGGCGCCGGTCTCGTACATGCCACCGCCGTTCATGAGGGGGACGATGGAGAGCATTTTGGCCGACGTACCGAGTTCCATGATGGGGAACAGATCGGTGAGGTAGTCGCGCAGGATGTTGCCGGTGGCGGAGATGGTATCTAGCCCGCGAACGACCCGCTCCAGCGTGTAGCGCATGGCCCGCACCTGCGACATGATCTGGATTTCCAGGCCGGCGGTGTCGTGCTCGGCAAGATAGGTCTGCACCTTCTTGATCAACTCGTTTTCGTGGGGCCGGTAGGGATCGAGCCAGAACACCACGGGCGTGCCGGAATTGCGGGCGCGGTTGACGGCAAGCTTGACCCAGTCGCGGACCGGCGCGTCCTTGACCTGGCACATGCGCCAGATATCCCCGGCTTCGACGGTCTGGGTCAGCAGCACTTCGCCGGACTCGATATCGACGATGTTGGCGATGCCGTCCTCGGGGATTTCGAAGGTCTTGTCGTGGGAGCCGTATTCCTCGGCCTGCTGGGCCATCAACCCCACATTCGGCACGGTACCCATGGTGCGCGGATCGAAATTGCCGTGCCATTTGCAGAAGCTGATCATCTCCTGGTAGATGCGGGCAAAGGTCGATTCCGGCATCACGGCCTTGCAATCGTACTGCTTGCCGTCTGCGCCCCACATCTTGCCGCCGGAGCGGATCATCGCCGGCATCGACGCGTCGACGATGACGTCGTTGGGGGAGTGGAAATTGGTGATGCCCTTGGCCGAATCGACCATGGCCAAGCGCGGGCGATGTTCCTGGCAGGCGTGCAGATCGCGGATGATTTCGTCGCGCTTGGATTCCGGCAACTGCTTGATCTTCTCGTAAAGATCGACCATGCCGTTATTGACGTTGACGCCCAGTTCCTCGAAGGTCTTGGCGTGCTTCTCGAAGGCATCCTTGTAGTAGATCTTGACGCAGTGGCCGAAGACGATGGGATGGGAAATCTTCATCATCGTTGCCTTGACGTGGAGCGAGAACAGGATCCCCGACTGCCGGCAGTCCTCCAGTTGCGCCTCGTAGAAGTCGCACAGGGCCTTCTTGCTCATGAACATCGAGTCGATGATCTCGCCTTGCAACAGCTTCACTTCCGGCTTCAACACGGTGATCTTCCCGCCCTTGGCGATCAGTTCCATGCGGACCCGGCGAGCGCGGTCCAGGGTCAGGGACTTTTCGCCGTGGTAGAAATCCCCGTGCTCCATATGGGCGACGTGGGTCTGGGACCAGGCCTTCCATTCCCCCATCGAGTGGGGATGCTTGCGGGCGAAA
The DNA here is from genome assembly GCA_035345935.1 of Rhodocyclaceae bacterium. Taxonomy (GTDB): domain Bacteria; phylum Pseudomonadota; class Gammaproteobacteria; order Burkholderiales; family Rhodocyclaceae; genus SSSZ01. Next base: position 8,210 of record DAORDK010000055.1, read on the forward strand.
TTCTTGACCGCCAGGGGTGCCCGACGGTCCGAATTGCCCTCGCGCAGCACCGGATTCACCGCCGAGCCCAGACACTTGCCGTAGCGGGAACGAATCGCCTGTTCCTCGTCGTTGGCCGGGGCTTCCGGGTAGTCGGGAACGGCGTAACCCTTGTCCTGCAATTCCTTGATGCAGGCCTTCAATTGCGCCAGCGAGGCGCTGATGTTGGGCAGCTTGATGATATTGGCATCAGGCTCCAGAGTTTTCTTTCCGAGTTCCGCAAGGGTGTTGGGAAGACGCTGTTCGGGCGCCAGATAATCGGAAAATTCGGCAATCACCCGCGCAGAAACCGAAATGTCCGCCTTTTCGATCTCGACTCCGGCGGGAGCCGTAAAGGCGCGGACGATGGGTAGAAAAGCGCAAGTCGCCAGCAGAGGCGCCTCGTCCGTCAGCGTATAGATAATTCTGGAATTTCCGGTCGCCATGCTTACCTCGTTTTGTATGAATGAGATCAACCTGAAGACAGCGGCAGCGGAAAGCCACCCCTGGCCAAGCCGCCATCTGAATTCTTGATTATCGGGATGATGCCTTGCTGGAGACTTACAGGGAAGGCGGAGATAAGCCTCAATTTGCGCAAGAATCCCAGCCGGTACAGCACTCAAAATCCCTACTATTAGAGTATCCTTTAGCGTAAAGCAAAGCCATGCCTCTCAGGATGCCGATGAGCGACGGACCGGGGGGTGGAGGTAGTGGAGCGGACGGGATGACGACAACCCCCTCGATCGACCTGACCACATGGATGCACCTGGTCGACACCCTCCCCGGGGGGGCGGCCCTGGTCAGCGACGACTGGCGTATCGTGCACGCCAATGCCCCGCTATGCCATGACTGCATGCGGCATAGGGAAGATCTCGTCGGGACTTCCCTGCTCGATCTGGTGACGCACCGCCCGTCCAAGGCCGCCCAACCCACCGACTTCCCTCCTGCCGAACGCCAGCGTTACGAACTCGTCGGCGGATCGCGGCGCCTGCGGCTCGAAGCCACGCTGCTGGCGCTGTCCGCTCCCTGCGACGAAGCGGCGTTTCTCTGGTTTGTCCACGACTCGTCGGTGGTCGACGAATTCGCCGTCAGCGGACTCGAGGCTAGCGAGAAGGGCTTCGCCTTGGCGCTCAAGGGAGCCGCCGACGGGATTTGGGAGTGGAATCCGGTCACCAAGAAACTCTTTCTTTCGCCACGGCTGCTCAACATCCTGGGCTATCCGGAGGACTTCCGCGTCCAGACCACCGACGAATGGCTCGACCTCGTCCATCCCGACGACCGAGCCCGCTACAGCGAGGCCAATACCCGCCACCTCCACGGCGAGACCCCCCACTTCGAATGCGAGTACCGCATCCGCCGGGCGGACGGAACCTGGGCCTGGGGCCTCTCGCGCGGAATCGCGGCCTTCGACGAAGACGGCGTTGCCCGCCGCATGGCCGGTTCGATCACCGACATCAGCGAACGCAAGCACCAGGAGGAATTGATCCAGTTTCTCGCCACCCGGGACAGTCTGACCACCCTGGCCAACCGCTTCCTGCTCGCCGAACGGCTGGCGGAAATGCTGACCCGGGCGCGCGCGTCGGGGGGCAGCGTGGCGGTGGTCTATATGGACCTGGATTTTTTCAAGAACATCAACGATTCCATGGGTCACCAGGCGGGAGACAAGGTGCTGATCGAAATCGCCCGCCGCTTGAGGGAGGAGTTTCCCGATCCGGCGGTGGTCGCCCGCCAGGGCGGCGACGAATTCATCGTCGCCATCCCCCAGGCGCCGGATCTGACCCAGGTGGGGGGACGCATCGGCCGTCTCCTGGAGAATCTGCGCCGCCCCATCCACATGATCACCGGAGAGCTCTCTGTGCGGGCCTCGGCGGGAATCGCCTTCTACCCCCACGAGGGCGACGACGCGACCACCCTGCTCAAGAATGCCGACCTGGCCCTCTACGCCGCCAAGGAGCGGGGTCGGGGCCAGTTCGCCTTTTTCAGCAGCGACATGGCCGAATATGCCCGGGAACGCATGAATCTGGAACGCCACCTGGCGGTCGCCACCGAGAAGGGCGAGTTCTACCTGGATTTCCAGCCTCAGGTCGAATTGCCCTCCGGTCGCATCGTCGGCTGCGAGGCTCTGTTACGTTGGCGGCACCCGGAGTTGGGTTCGGTCAGCCCAGGGCGCTTCATCCCGGTGGCCGAGTCGTCCGGCCTCATCCTGCCCATCGGTGCCTGGGTGCTCGACCATGCCTGCCGTCAGGCCGCTGCCTGGCGGGACCAGGGGCTCGCCCTCCCGGTGGCGGTCAACCTTTCCGTCGCCCAACTCACCCATTCCAATTTCGTCCAGACGGTGGTCGAAGCACTAGGCCGCCACCGCTTGACTCCCGATCTGATCGAACTGGAAATCACCGAGAGCCTGCTGATGGATGGCGGCAGCGAAGCGCTGGGCACCCTGGACGAACTTGCGCGACTGGGGATCAGCCTGGCGGTGGACGATTTCGGTACCGGCTATTCCAGTCTCGCCTACCTGAAGCGCCTGCCGATCGATCGCCTGAAGATCGACCGCTCCTTCGTCAGCAGCGTCCACACCGATCGCAGCGACGCCGCCGTGGTGCGGGCGATCATCGCCATCGCCCAGGAGCTTGAACTGTCGGTGGTGGCCGAAGGCATCGAATCCGCCGAACAGGCGCAGGCGCTCGCCGACCTGGGCTGCCGTTACGCCCAGGGATATTTCTTTGGCCGGCCCATGGCCCCCCGCGCCTTGTTCGACCGCGTCTCCAGCCATTGCACCCGGTAAGCCTTGCCGCGGGAACGGTTTAGAATCCGCCTTTTGATCAGCAGCGGATCGTCATGAAGATTTCCGTCGGCCTCTACGGCACCAGCGCCCACCAGATTGCGCTCGCCATGATCCAGGGGTTCAACAAGCACTACAGTCTGTTCCGGCAAACCTGCCGGGACGCCAAGGTGCGTTTCGAGGAGGGCGACTGGCTGGGCGTACATCGGGCCGTCCGCGAGCGTATCCGTTTCTACGACGACCGCGTCGACGAATGCGTCGAACGCCTGCACACCGAATTCGACGCCAGCAATGTGGATGAAGCCACCTGGCAACAGGTGAAGCTCCTCTACATCGGGCTGCTCCTCAACCACAAGCAGCCGGAGCTGGCGGAAACCTTCTTCAATTCGGTGACCACCAAGATTCTCCATCGCAGTTACTTCAACAACGACTTCATCTTCGTGCGCCCGGCCATCTCCACCGAATACATCGAAGGCGACGGCGAGCCCACATACCGCTGTTACTACTCCCATCCCCGCGGATTGCGCGGCGTCGTCAAGCAGATCTTCGTCGACTTCAACTGGAATCGCGAATTCGCCGACCTCGACCGGGACGTGGATGCGGTCTACCGAGGCGTCGCCCACTTCCTCAACGGCATGCCGGGCAGGGAAGTCAATTTCCAGATCCAGGTCCTGTCGTCGGCCTTCTACCGCAACAAGGCAGCGTACATCATCGGCAAGTGCATCAACGGCCAGCACGAGTACCCCTTCACCGTTCCCGTCCTCCACGACGCCGAAGGGAAACTCGTCCTCGACACCATCCTCCTAGACGCCTGGCGGATCAGCCTGCTCTTCTCTCTCTCGCGGGCCTACTTCATGGTCGACATGGACGCGCCGTCAGGCTACGTCCAGTTCCTGCGCTCGATCATGCCCGGCAAGCCCCGCTCCGAGCTTTACACCATGCTGGGCCTGGGCAAGCAGGGCAAGACCATGTTCTTCCGCGACATGATCTACCACCTGCACCATTCCGAGGACGACTTCATCATCGCCCCCGGCATCCGCGGCCTGGTCATGCTGGTCTTCACCCTGCCCTCCTACCCCTACGTCTTCAAGATCATCAAGGACATCTTCGGCAGCTCGAAGGAGATGGACCATGCCACCGTCAAGCGCAAGTACATGATGGTCAAGCAGGTGGACCGGGTGGGCCGCATGGCCGATACCCTGGAATTTTCCAACGTCGCCTTTCCGGTCAAACGCTTCACCGCTGAGCTGATGGAGGAGTTGCGTACTCTCGCCCCCTCGACCTTCGAGATTTCCGGCGACAGCATCATCATCAAGCACCTGTTCATCGAACGGCGCATGGAGCCCCTCAACATCCATCTGGAGAAGATGGAGCGCACCAACAACATCGAGGGCCTGGAGCACGCCATCCGCGAATACGGCAGCGCCATCCGCGAACTCGCGCAAGCCAACATCTTCCCCGGCGACATGCTGTGGAAGAACTTCGGCATCACCCGCTACGGCCGTGTCGTCTTCTACGACTACGACGAAATCGAGTACATGACCGACTGCAATTTCCGCAAGATTCCGCCCGCCCCCGATTTCGAAACCGAAATGTCCGGCGAGGTCTGGTATTCGGTGGCCAAGAACGACATCTTCCCCGAGGAATTCGCCACCTTCCTCCTCGCCTCACCCGTGCTGCGCAAGGTGTTCATGAAACACCACGCCGACCTGCTCTCCCCCAGCTTCTGGCAGGATGCCCAGCGCAAGATTCGCGAGGGCCACGTGGAAGACTTCTTTCCCTACCCGCAGGAATTGCGGTTCTGCAAGAGCGCCGGCAACCCGGCGAATCGGTAGCCGTCGGCTGCCAGCCGGCGGCGCAGGTAGGCGGCTGTGGCCACGGCTTCCGCGCCGTCTCCATGGACGCAGATGCTGCCGATGGGGCATGGCAGTCGCTTGCCGTTGAGGCTGACGATGGCGCCTTCGGCCAGCATGCGCTCGACGTGCGCGAAACTCGCCTCGGGACCGTGGATCATGGCCCCCGGTTGGCTGCGCGGAACCAGCTGGCCATCGTCCTGGTAGGCGCGGTCGGCGAAAACCTCCGCCACCACCGGGAGACCGGCCGCCTCACCCGCCACATAGAGTTCGGAGAGGGCCGGCGCCAGCAGGATAAGGTCGCGCCCGTAGGCGCGGATGGCCCGCACCACGGTTTCCGCCAGCGCCCGGCTGGCACAGGCGGCATTGTTGAGCGCTCCATGGGGCTTCACGTGGTTGACCGCCGTGCCTTCGACCCGGGCCAGACCGTCGAGGGCTGCGATCTGGTAGAGGATCGCCGCTTCCAGTTCGTCCGGTGCCATCGCCATGGAGCGGCGGCCGAAGCCCTGGAGATCCGGGTACGACGGGTGGGCGCCGACGCTGACGCCGTGCTCCCGGGCCAACCGGAGGGTCTTGCGCAGGACCAGCGGATCGCCCGCATGGAAGCCGCAGGCGACGTTGGCCGAATCCACCAGGGGCAGCATCTCGTCATCGCTGCCCATGCGCCAGGCACCGAAGCTCTCGCCCAGATCAGCATTGAGGTTGATGGTTGCAGGCAAGGCAGTCTCCTTGGGGATTATTCCAGTATAGGGCCGGCTCATCGCCGCGTACGGCGCCGCTGACCAGATTGCCGCCGTACAGCGCGCCTTCATCCAGCACGCCGGGCGGCCTGAAGGTGGTAATGCCTTCGACCCACAGGGCCAGGGTCTGGGTGCGGCGGAGCAGCGCGGCCCGGGCCGCGGCGTGGTCCACGGCGGCGAAGCGGATTTCCTCGCCGGGGCGCAGATGGGCAAGGCGTGGCAGATCGGCCCGGATCACCGTGGCAATCTTGGGGTAGCCGCCGGAAGTCTGGGCGTCGGCGAGCAGCACGATGGGCTGCCCGTTGGCCGGCACCTGGATCGAACCCGGAACCACGCCGTCGGAAACGATGTCCGCGCCCTTCTGGTTGTGGGCCAGAGGATGGCCCTCCAGGCGCAAGCCCATGCGGTCCATGTCCCGGGTCACCCGCCAGGGGCGGCCGAGAAAGTCCTGCAGGGCGGCGGCGGTGAAATGGTCGTCCTGGGGGCCGAGGATGACGCGCAGGGCGCCTTCTTCCTCCAGCCAGTCGCTACCGCCGCTGGATTCCAGCCAGGGATCGCCGCTCAGGACCTGGCAGGCCAGGCGATCTCCGGCGGCCAGGTAGCGGCCGCCAATCCCACCGAGGGCGGCGCGGGCATAGGTGGCACGGCTCCCCAACTGGCGCGGCACGTCAACGCCGCCGGACAGTCCGACGTAGGCGACGCCCCCGCCGTTCGCGCCGATGCGGGCGGTATCGCCGGGGAGGAGTGTCGCCGTCTGCCAGGGCTGGATTTTGCGCGCCTGCCCGCGGCTAGTGACCACCTGCCCCCCCAGGTTTCCCGCCAGCGAAATCCGCAGGACGCCCGACAGGGCCTTGAGCGCGGGGCCGGCCAGACCGACTTCCAGGACGGCAGCGTCAGGCGCGTTGCCCAGCAAAGCATTGGCCGCCGCCATGAGGAAGGGATCGATGGCGCCCGAGACTGGCACGCCCAGGCTGCGATAGCCGGTACGCCCGCAATCCTGGACGGCGACGGCCGTGCCGCCGTCAATGACTTCGACCACGGCGTTCATGCGGCGCTCGCCTTCAGAGTCTCTTTGTCGAAACTGCCGGCAGCGGCGCGGCGTTCCAGATCGTCGTAGGCGCCGCGGTCCACCGCTTGCCAGACTACTTCGTCCCCTGGCGCCAGCAGGGCGGGCCGGGTGGCGTCAGCCGGGTCGAACAGGCGAACGGGCGTGCGCCCCAGGAGGCGCCAGCCCCCCGGGCTTTCCCAGGGATAGGCGGCGCACATGCGCCCCGCCACGGCAATGGAACGGGCCGGCACCGCCTTGCGCGGATTGGCCAGCCGGGGCATTTCCAAGGCCGGCGGCAAGCCGCCCAGATAGGGAAAGCCGGGCAGGAACCCCAGCATGTAGACGGAAAACACCGTCCCGGTGAGAAGTGCCACCACTTCCTCCGGCTTGAGGCCCCGTGCGGCCGCGACCTCGGCCAAGTCGGGGGCGCATTCGGCGTCGAAGCAGACCGGAATACGCCAGCGGCTGCCCAGGGCAGCCAGACTGCCGCTGTCCGTTGCCAGGGCGGCCAGCCGCTCGCCCAGGGCCAGGGCATCGGCCGCCGGGTCGAAATGGACGGTCACGGAACGAAAGGCCGGCACCCATTCCACGACCTCCGGCAAACGCCCGCTGCCCGCCGCGGTCTCCAGCGCCCGGCAGAAGCCTAGCACCCGCCCGTGGATGGCCGGTTCGATGGCATCGCCGAACTCGACGGTCCAAGCGCCGTCGCCGAGGGGAAGCAGGCGTGGGGAAAGGTGGGCAATGGCGGTCATCGGGGAATTATCCCTCAGGGGTACAGGCCGCGCAGCTTGCGGGCCATGAGGACGCGCTCGCAGGCCAACACGAAGGCCGCCGTGCGCAGCAGCAGGCCCTTGGCCTGGGCGGCGTCCCAGACGGCGGCGAAGGCGTCGCCCATGATCTTGTCGAGGCGGGCGTTGATCTCCGCCTCGGACCAGAAGTAGGCGCTGATGTCCTGCACCCACTCGAAGTAACTGACGGTGACGCCGCCGGCGTTGGCGAGCACGTCGGGAATGACCAGGATGCCACGCTCCTCGAGGATGAGGTCGGCCCCCGGGGTGGTCGGGCCGTTGGCGCCCTCGGCGACAATGCGGGCCTTGATGCGGGGGGCGTTCTTCTCGGTGATCTGGTTCTCGAGGGCGGCGGCGACCAGGATGTCCACGTCGACCGCCCAGAAATCGTCGTCGCCCAGGGGCTCGGACCCGGGAGCGCCTTCCAGGCGGCCGGCTTCCTGCCGGTGCTGGCGGACCTGGCGCACATCGAGGCCGTGGGGGTTGTGGATGGAACCGGTCTCGTCCTGGAGGGCCACCACCCGGGCTCCGGCGTCGGCGAAGAGGCGTGCTGCCGCCTCGCCGACATTGCCGAAGCCCTGCACCGCCACCCGCGCCCCGTCGATGGAGAGCCCCAGGCGCCGGGCCGCCTCGAGGGTGGTGACGAAGACGCCGCGGCCGGTGGCGTCGTGCCGACCCAGGCTGCCGCCCAGGGCGACCGGCTTGCCGGTGACGACGCCGGTGGTGGTCTTGCCCTGGTTCACCGAATAGGTGTCCATGAACCAGGCCATGACTTGCTCGTTGGTGTTGATGTCCGGCGCCGGGATGTCCTTCTCGGGGCCGATGAGGATATTGATCTCGCTGGCGTAGCGGCGCGTCAGGCGCTCCAATTCCTCGCGGGAGAGCTTTTTCGGATCGACCCGGATGCCGCCCTTGGCGCCGCCGTAGGGGACATTGACGACGGCGTTCTTGACCGTCATCCAGGCTGACAGGGCCATCACTTCCGAGAGGGTCACTTCGGGATGGAAGCGGATGCCGCCCTTGCCGGGGCCGCGGGAGAGGTTGTGCTGCACCCGGTAGCCCTCGAAGTGGGCGATTTCGCCGTTGTCGAGGCGGATCGGCACGTCGACGATGAGGGCGCGCTTGGGGCGGGTCAGGGTCTCGACCCAGGGCAGCAGGGCGCGGTCGAGGTGGGGTTCGACCCGGTCGATCTGGACCAGGTAGGTCTCCCAGGGGCCGAGGCGGTCACGGGAAAGGTAGGAAGGAATCTTGGCGGTGTTGTCCATGGTCGTAGCTGAGGGCGGCCGAGTCCCCGCGGCACCCCTCGGGCGCCGCCGGAACCACGGTCCTGATGGAAGAAAAGTCAGCCCTGGAGGGCCAGTTCGCGGCCCTGGGTCTCGGGCAGGGGCAAGCAGGCGATGATCACCAGCAGGTAGCCGCCGGCGGCCAGGATGCCGATCACCTCGCCCAGGGGCATGCTGGTGCTGAGATAGCCGACCAGGGCCGGGAAGGTGGCCCCGACGGCGCGGCCGAAGTTGTAGCAGAAGCCCTGGCCGGAACCCCGCAGTTCGTTGGGGAACAGCTCGGCGAGGAAGGCGCCCATGCCGGAGAAGATGCCGGAGAGGAAGAAGCCCAGCGGGAAGCCGAGGAAAAGCATCATCTGGTCGGTGATCGGCAGGTGGGTATAGGTGAAGACCAGAACACCGGCGCAGGTGGCGAAGAGCATGAAGCAACGGCGCCGTCCCAGGCGGTCCGAGAGGTAGGCGCTGGTCAGGTAGCCGATGAAGGAGCCCAGGATGAGGACCAGCAGGTAGCCACTGGTGCCGAGCACGGAGAGCTTGCGTTCGACCTTGAGGAAAGTCGGCAGCCAGGTGGTCACCGCGTAGTAGGCGCCCATCATTCCGGTGGACAGGAGGCTGGCCAGGATGGTGGTGGGCAGCAGCCGCGGCGAGAAGATCTGCAGGAAATTGCCGCCGCCTTCCGCCTTGACCTTGGCGCGAGTGGCGTGGAAGACCTCGGGGTCGTGGATGTTACGACGGATGTAGAAGATGAGCAGCGCCGGCAGGATGCCCAGCCAGAACAGCGCCCGCCAGGCCTGTTCGGCCGGCAGCGCGGCATAGACCGCCCAGAAGGCGATGGCGGCGGCGCCCCAGCCCACGGCCCAGCTGCTCTGGACGAGGCCGACGGCCTTGCCGCGATGCTTGGCCTGGATCATCTCGGCGATCAGCACCGCCCCCACCGACCACTCGCCGCCGAAGCCGAAGCCCTGCATGGCGCGGGTGAAGAAGAGTTGTTCGAAGGAATTGGTGAAGCCCGAGAGAAAGGTGAACACGGTGAACCAGGCGACCGTCCATTGCAGGACGCGGACCCGGCCGTACTTGTCGGCCAGCACCCCCGCCGCCCAGCCGCCGATGGCCGAGGTGACCAGGGCGCCGGTGGCGATGTAGCCCGCCTCCACCTTGGTCATCGCCCAGGCCGCCATCAGCGTCGGGATGATGAAGGTGTAGATCATGTAGTCGAAGGCATCGACCCCGTAGCCGGCAAAGGCGGCTACGAGGGTCTTCTTCTCGTCCTTGCTCGTTTCAGATATCCACACGGTGATCTCCTTGGTAGTGGATGGTCGAAGGTCGCGGCCGCCGTTCTGTCGCCAGCGTGCCGCGCGGGGCGTGCTCTCTCGAATCGGTCAGGAAAAGGCCAGCTCGCTGTCCAGCCGGTCGGTGACCAGCATGCAGCCGGGGGCGTGGGTGATACAGAAATCGGGTTTGGCGGCCATCACCACCGCCTGGGGCGTGACGCCGCAGGCCCAGAAGACGGGCAGTTCGCCGGGCAGAACGGCCACCGGGTCGCCGAAATCGGGCCGCGCCAAGTCGGCGATGCCGATCAGGGCCGGGTCGCCGAGGTGCACCGGCGCCCCGTGCACCTGGGGCACGCGGGCCGTCACCTGGACCGCCTTGATGGCATCGGCGGCGCTCATCGGCCGCATCGAGACCACCAGCGGCCCGTGGAAGGGCCCGGCCGGCACCGTCTGGATGGCGGTGCGGTACATGGCGACGTTCTTGCCTTCGCGGATATGGCGCAGCGGGATACCGGCATCGACCAGGGGCTGCTCGAAGGAAAAGGAGCAGCCGATGACGAAGGTGACCAGATCGTCCCGCCACAGATCACGGATGTCGGTGGGCTCCGTCGTCAGTTCGCCGTGGCGCCAGACCCGGTAGCGGGGAACGTCGGTGCGGATGTCGAGGTCGTCGCCGAGGCCCGGCAGGCGCGGGTCGCCGGGTTCGGAGACGGCAAGCAGAGGGCAGGGCTTGGGATTGCGCTGGCAGAAGCGCAGAAAGTCGCCGGCCAGGGCGGCGGGCAGGATGACCACGTTGCCCTGGACGAAATGGGGGGCGGTGCCGCTGGTGTGGCCGCTCCAGGCGCCGCTGCGGATGGCCCGGCGCGCTTCGACGCCGGTCGTCGCCGGCAAGCGCCCCCCGCCGGCGCTGCCGGCCTCGGTACAAATAGCCATGGTCGTCTCCTCTGTTGGTCTTGGCACTGGACCGAGTATGGGCAACGGCCAACAGGCCGGCAAACGAGAAATTTCGTTATCACATCATCGATTTTTTTGCTGACAATCGCCTTTGGCGCTATGCTCGAATCCCCTGAAGGAGCTCACGGTGAATTTGCGTTTTGTCGAAGCCTTCGTCTGGGTCGCCCGCTTGAAAAGCGTCACCCGGGCCGCCGAGAAGCTGTTTCTCACTCAATCGGCGGTATCCAGCCGCATCGCCACCCTCGAGGAGGAGCTGGGGGTGCCCTTGGTAGACCGCCGCGACCGGGTCTTCCGCCTGACCAACGCCGGCAATCGATTCCTCACCTACGCCGAACGCTTCCTTGCCCTGCAGCGGGATCTCCGGCGGGAACTCGGCACCTCCGAGCAGTTGCCGGTGGCCTTGCGCATTGGCGGCATCGAGACGGTGCTCCATACCTGGCTCGTCCCCCTGGTCGAGGAACTCAAGGAGAAGCGCCCCTACCTGGAGTTCGAGCTCAATGTGGAGATGACCCACGTCCTCAACGAGCAAGTGCGACGCGGCGCCCTGGATCTCATCTTCACCGCCGCCCCGGCGGTTGGCCAGGGCCTGGACAACGAGGCCCTGCCGCCGATGGACATGGTCTTCGTCGGACCCGCCGCCCTGGCGAACACGCCACCGCTGACCCTGAACGACCTCTTGGCCAGGGAAATCCTCACCTTCCAGCGCGGCTCCCAGCCCCACGTCGCCCTGCTCGATGCCTTGCGCGGGGCTGGCACTACCGACAAGCGGGTGCATACCATTTCGTCCATCTCGGCGCTGGTGAAGCTGGTGGAAAGCGGCTTCGGACTGGCCACCCTGCCCCTCGCGGCCGCCCGGGAACTGGCCCGTCGCCACGACATCGCGGTGCTGGAAGCCGCCCTGCCCCTCACCCCTCTACCGCTCCATGCCAGTTTCTGGCGCTATCCGGCCGCCCCGGCCCTGGAAGGAGCCATCGCCGATGCGCTCGCCTTCGCCCGCAAGATCCCCGCGGCGGCACAGGGCAGCGCCGGGTTGGGGGCCTAGGCTCACGACCCGGCACCCGCCCCGGCCATCGCCTGCGGCAACCGCAGCCTTTCCCGGCGATGACGCAAACCCGCCCTCTACCCTATACTTGCCGCAAACCATTTGCGGTTCCGGTCGCGGAAGCCGGGCCACTCACAGAGGAGACTCCGTCATGCAACGAAGTGTCGCCGCCGCCATCCTCGGTCTGGCCGCCCTGAGTGGCGCCGCCCATGCCACCGACCCCAACCTCGCCCGTTCCCTGGCCGCCACCTGCGCCAACTGCCACAACACCGACGGCCGCGCCGTGCCGGAAAGCGGGCAGGAACCGCTGGCCGGAGTCGATAAGGCCAAGCTGCTCCAGAAGCTCTCCGAATTCAGGAACGGCACCAAGCCGGCCACCATCATGCATCAGATCAGCAAAGGCTACACCGAGGCGCAGCTGGATCTGATCGCCGGCTATTTCGCGGCCCGAAAGTAAGGGGGACAGCACCATGCAAAGACGGAATTTCCTCAAGGCCGGGGCTGCCGCGGCCGCCCTCGCTGCCCTCTACGGCTGCACCGCCGGGACCAAATCCAGCGGCCACGTCGTCATCGTCGGCGGCGGCTACGGCGGCGCCACCGCCGCCAAGTATTTGCGGATGTGGAGCGGCGGCGGCGTCCAGGTCACCCTGGTCGAACGCAATCCCCAATTCATCTCCTGCCCGATTTCCAATCTGGTGATCGGCGGCATGAAGACCATGGCCGACATCACCCACGACTACGACACCCTGCGCGGCAAATGGGGCGTGCGGGTGATCCAGGACGAGGTCCTGGGCGTCGATTCCGGCAAGCGCAGCGTGCGCCTCGCCAAGGGCGGCGAGCTGTCCTACGACCGCCTGGTGCTCTCCCCGGGGGTCGATTTCCTCTGGGACCAATTGCCCGGCCTCAATTCCGCCGACGCCCAGGCCAAGGTGCTCCACGCCTGGAAGGCCGGCCCCCAGACCGTGGCCCTGAGAAAGCAGCTGGAGGCCATGCCCGACGGCGGCGTCTATGCCCTCTCCATCCCCAAGGCCCCCTACCGCTGCCCCCCCGGCCCCTACGAGCGGGCCTGCCTGGTGGCCGACTATTTCAAGCACCACAAGCCCAAATCCAAGGTCGTCATCCTCGACGCCAACGAGGAAGTGGTGTCCAAGAAGGGCCTGTTCACCAAGGCCTGGGAAGACCTCTACAAGGGCATCCTGGAGTATCGCAACAACAGCGAGGTCAAGGACGTCGATGCCGCCACCAACACCGCCATCCTGGAATTCGACAAGCTCAAGGCCAACGTGCTCAACATCGTCCCGCCCCAGCGGGCCGGCGACATCGCCGCCAATGCGGGATTGAAGCTCATCAACAAGCGCTGGGTGGAAATCGACTGGCTGTCGATGGAATCGACCAACACCCCGGGAGTCCACGTACTGGGCGATGCCATCTTCCCGGCGCCGACCATGCCCAAATCCGGCCACATGGCCAACCAGCACGCCAAGCTCGCCGCCGCCGCCATCCTCAACCTGCTGGCCGGCGACGCCCCCAACCCCGCCCCGGTGGTGATGAACACCTGCTACAGCTTCGTGGACGCCAAGAACGCCATCCACGTGGCGTCGGTGCACCAGTACGACGCCGCGACCAAGCTGGTCCAGCCGGTCAAGGGCGCCGGCGGCGTTTCCGCCGCGCGGAACGAAATCGAAGCCAAGATCGCCCTCGGCTGGGCGAAGAACATCTGGGCGGACATGCTGGGATAGGCGGGTTCGGGCGGAGAGACGACTGGCATTGCGGGACCAATCGTCGGCCGAATCCGCCACCGGCCTCGGTTGGAATTCGCGGCCGCGAAAAGCCTCGTGACCGAACGCCCGGAAACCCGCGCCAAGCATCGAGCTCGCGTCATCTCCGTGAACGTGCGTTGGTCGCGACAGTAGGACCCGCTTCCCTTCGCCGGCCACTGGCGGGCCCGCGCCGGGGCAGCTTTCTCGCCGCCCTTGCGGCTAAACTGCGCCTTTCGGCGA
>DAORDK010000056.1:0-21859 GCA_035345935.1 Rhodocyclaceae bacterium
ACCCGGAGAAGGACCGCGTCTTCGTCACCGACATGGGCAACAGCCGCGTGGTGGTACTCGATCTCGTCGCCGGCCAGCCCCGTTTCGCCTATGCCCTCGGCGACAGCCCGCAGCGCGGTTTCTCTCCCCTCCAGGACCCCAACGGAATCGCCCTGGTGCGCGCTCCGCGCGGCGACTGGGAAGTCTTCGTCAATGACGAATTCTTCCATGACGCGTCTGATCCGATGCGCAATCGCTGCGTGCGATTCACCGAGGAGGGGCGCTACCGGGGCGAGTTTCGTTCCATCCTGGTGGAGGGCCGCCGCCACGACCTTTACTGGCCCCAGGGGCTGGCGGCCGACGACGCCGGCAACCTCTACCTCGCCAATACGGGGAGCTACGAAATCCTGCGCTGCCCCGCCCACGCACCGGTGGATGCGGATTACGTCGCCAGCGGCGGCCGCGCGGTCGTCGCCCACCGCTTCGGACAACCCCGCGGCGTCGGCATGCTCAACATCATGCGCGACGTCAATGTCGTCGGCGGGCTGGTCTTCGTGCCCGATCACGTCGCCAACGCCATTTCCGTCTACCTGCCCGACGGCAGCCCCGCGGCAACGGTGCGGGGCCTGCGCGCCGGCTGGCACCATGGGCCTGAGCCGATGCACTCGGCGACCGATCCGCTCTACTACCTGCTCGAGGATTCGACCCTGGTCAGCCCCTACGTCGTCTGCGGCGGTGGAGCGCCGGATGTGTTCTTTGTCAGCGAGCCCTTCACTTCCCGCGTCCTCAAGGTGCGCATCGACTTCGCCGCCCGCCCGAACGCCACCGCGACCCTGCTCGCCGCCGTGGGCAGCCGCCGCGACAGTCTCGCCAGCCCGACGACCGAGCAATTCAATTGCGTGACTTCGGTCATCGCTTTTCCACCCGATGAGCCGGCGGATCCCGGGAAAACCTCGGTTCCCCCTGGCGCGGGGTGGTCCTGGCCGGCATCCGCAAGCGCGGCGATTGCCCAGCAATACGATTACTGGTGGGGAGATCTTGCCCGCACCGCCCAGGCCGATTCCGGAGCCGACGACTGGTTGCGCCGCACCCGAATCGCCCTGGACGCAGGCAATTGGCGCCTGGCAGGATGTCGCCCCGAAGGCGCACGCTACGCGCCGGAGGAGGTCCGCGTCGATGGCTGGTTCCTCGCCGGCAATCTGGGGATGGCGACCTTCCGCCCGGATTTCCCCCTCCTGGGGCAGGTCGTTCCCGGCTCCCCCATCCTGCTGGTGGGCAATTTCAACACCGGCACCATCAGCCTGTACCAGGTCGGGCCCTGGGGCGGGCTGATCAATTTCGGGCTGCCTTTCGGCATCCGCGGCAGTGCGCCGGCCTGCATCGCCGGCCCCCAGGGCATGGCGGCCAGCGCCGACGGCCATGTCTATATCGCGGACACCCTCAACAACCGGATGGCCCACTGGCAGATCCTGGCGAGCGGCACGGCCCGCCACGTGCGCAACTTCGTCTGGCATCAGGGCGGAAAGGACGGCGGCGCAGCGCCCTTCACCCCCACCGATGCCGTGCTCGCCGAAGACAACCGGCTTTATGTGACCGACCAGTTCAACAACCGCATCTGCGTCTTCGACCGCGACGGCAACCCGCTCTTCACCTTCGGCCGCCAGGGTTACTGGCAGGAAGGGGAGCCCGACGGCGACCGCTTCATGCTCCCGGTGAGCCTGGCCACGGAAGGCAATCGACTCTTCGTCAATGACCTGGTCAACCGGGCCCTCAAGGTCTTTACCCTGGGCGACGGGGTGCCGCAATTCGCGTCCGGGATTTCGCTCTTCAAGCGCACCACGGACCAGGGCGGCGTCTGGATGCCCTTCCTCATGCACGCCCGGGACGGCCGGCTCTACGTCGCCGATTCCACCTACAACCTCATCCAGGTCTATTCCTGCACCTGATCGCTCCTGACCGAGAGAACCCGATGCTGCCCGCGGACGATTTCATACTGCACGAACAGCTCTACGACAGCCCGACGACCCGGGTCCTGCGGGCCACCCGGCGGCGGGACCGCCTGCGGGTCGTCCTCAAGCTGCTCAAGGAAAGCGAACTGACCCGCGAGTACCTGGAACGCTATCAGCACGAGTACGAACTCTTGCGCGGCATGGAATTGCCCGGGGTGGTGACGGCCCACGACTTCGTCCGACTGCCGGAGGGGCACGCCATCGTGCTGGAGGATTTCGGGGGTGAAGCGCTCAAACGCATCATCGACCGTCAGCGCCTGACCACCGCGGACTTCCTCGAACTCGCCATCGCCCTCTGCGAAGCCCTGGCGGAGGTGCATCTGGCCAACATCATCCACAAGGACATCAGCCCCGGAAACATCGTCGTCGTTCCGGGGAGCGAGAAGGTCAAATTGATCGACTTCGGCATCGCCTCCCGGCTGCCCCGCCTGACCCCGGCCTTGCGCAATCCGGAATCTCTGGAGGGAACCCTGCCCTACATCGCCCCCGAGCAGACGGGCCGCATGAATCGCAGCCTCGACTACCGCGCCGATTTCTACGCCCTGGGAGCGACTTTCTTCGAAATGCTCGCCGGGCAGCCGCCTTTTCCCCTCGACGACCCCGCCGAGGTCGTGTACTCCCATCTGGCGCGGCGGCCGCCTAACCTGTGCGATACCGCCCACGGGGTTCCTGAGGTGATCGGCCGCATTATCGCCAAGCTTCTGGAAAAGAATGCGGAGGACCGCTACCAGAGCGCCTGGGGCATCCGCGCCGACCTCGTGCGCTGCCGGGAATTCCTGTCCCGGAACCAGGCCATCGAGAGCTTCGACATTGCCTCCGCCGACATTCCCCACCGCTTCCAGCTTGCCGAGAAGATGTACGGCCGTCAGCAGGAGGTCGACCGGCTCGTCGCCACCTTCACCGCCAGCCGGGGCAATCGCCAGATGGTGCTGGTGAGCGGTTACTCCGGAATCGGCAAGAGTACTCTGGTGCGGGAATTCTGCCGCCCGCTGACCGGCATCGGGGGCAATCTGGTGGCCGGGAAATTCGACCAGTTCCAGCGCAATACCCCCTATAGCGCCCTGGTTTCGGCCTTCGGCGATTTCGTCCGGCAGGCCCTGCTCCTGGCGGATGCCCCCCGGGAGGCCTTACGCACCAGAATTCAGGAGGCGGTGGGCGACAACGGCGCCGTCGTCGTCCCCGTCATCCCCGACCTCGAAGACCTGCTCGGTCCCCAGCCCCCAGTGGCCGAGCTCTCCGGCGGCGAAGCCCAACACCGTTTCCGGTCGGCGTTCCAGCGCTTCGTCCAGGCCTTGTGCAACGAGGAGCAGCCTCTGGTCCTGTTCCTGGACGATCTGCAATGGGCCGATCTTGCGACCCTGCGGCTCCTGGAATCCCTGGCGACCTGCGAAGATCTGCGTCATCTCCTGCTCATCGGCGCCTACCGGGACAACGAGGTGGACGCCGCCCACCCTTTGCAGGCCATGATCTCCCGTCTGCGGGAACAAGAGGCCCCCCTGGCTGAGCTGAGCCTTGCCCCGCTGGCCGAAGCCGACATCGCTACCCTGATCGCCGACTCGCTGCACGTGGAAGCGGAGCTCGCGCGGCCGCTCGCGGCTCTCGTCCAGAAAAAGACCCTGGGCAATCCTTTCTTCGTCACCCAGTTTCTGCAAACCCTCTACCGGGAACAATTGATCGTCTATCGCCTCGGCGACGGCGAGCACCGTTCCGGCTGGACCTGGGACGTTCAGCGCATCGAAGCGGTCGGCATTACCGACAACGTCATCGAGCTCTTGATCGGCCGCTTGCGCCAGTTGCCGGAGCCTACCCAGGCGGCCCTGCGGGAAGCGGCCTGCATCGGCAACACCTTCTCCCTGGATACCCTGGCCATCATCCACCGTTCGCCGCGGGAAGTGCTGTTCGGCGACCTCCTGCCGGCCCTGCAGGGCGAGTTGTTGAGAAGCGTCGGCGAAAGGCCCGATTCCGATCGCTTTGCCTTCGGCCACGACCGCGTGCAGCAAGCGGCCTACGCCCTCATCGACGCCGCCGCCCAGAAGGCCTTGCACCTGGACATCGGACGTTTGCTGCTGGCCGGACTGTCCGAAGCCGATCTCGACGACCGCATATTCGAAGTGGTGGATCAGCTCGATGCCGGTCGCGAACTGATCGCCGATCCCGGCGAGCGACTGCAGCTTGCCGAGCTGAACCGCCAGGCGGCGGAGCGGGCGGTGCGGGCCAACGCCTATCAGGCCGGGCTGGACTATCTGGACGCCGCCGTCGCCTGCCTGCCCCCCGATCCCTGGGATTCCCACCACGACTTGGCCCTAGGGCTCTACCGCCGCCGTGCCGAAGTCGCCTACCTGAACGGCGATTATGAGCGGTCGATGGCCGACATCGCCGTCGTCCGCGAACGCGCTGTGGACCTCCTGGACCGGGTGGGAATCTGCGCCTTGCTGATCACGGAATACACCGTTCTCGGGCGCAACATCGAGGCCGTGGACCAGGCTCGCGAGGCCCTGGCACTGCTTGGCATCGAAGTTCCCGCCGAAGATCTGCGCACTGCGCTGGAATCCGAACTCTCACCCATCAAGACGGCCCTGGAGAGCCGCTCGGTCGCCTCCCTCTACGATCTCCCGGAAATGACCGATCCGGTGCAGCGCATGGCGATGAAGGTGCTGATGCCGGTGCATACGGCGGCTTACTTCGCGGGAATGCGTGAACTTTACGGCTGGTTCCTGGCCAAGATGACCCATCTTTCGCTGCGCCATGGTCACGTACCCGAGTCGCTGAAGGGTTACGCCAGCCTGGGTGGCGTCTTGTGCGGCGATTTCGGCGACTTCGCTCAGGGGTACGAATTCGCCCGCCTGGCGATCCGCTTGACCGAGCGCTTTCCGGACAACGGGCTCAAGTGCCGGGCAAGCCTGATCATGGTGTCCTTCGTCAATCACTGGATGCGGCATGTCGGCGACGCCGACCTCTATCTGCAACCGGGGATCGACGCCGGACTGGAGGCGGGCGAGCACCAATTCGTCTGCTATCTGCTCATGTGGGGCCGCGTCATCAATCAGATGTACCGCGGAGTCGCCCTCGATCGCCAGTGGCGCGATATAGACGAGTCTCTGGCCTTCACGCGCAAAGTCAAGAATCACCTGGCCACCGACTCGATTCTCGGCGCCCGGGCGGTGGTCGCCAATCTCACGGGGCAGACCGCCGACGGCGCGTCCTTCGACACGGCCGAATTGTCCGAGGCGGACTACCTCGCCGCCTGCGCAGCCCACAACAGCCGGTCCTCGCTCTGCTTCTACCACACGTTGCGGGCCTGGGCCCTGTATCTGCATGGGCATTACGGCGCAGCCCGGGAGAGCATCGAAGCGGCCGCCAGAAGCGCCAATTTCATCGCCTCCTACGTGACCGAGGCGGACCTGCGCTACGTCCACTCCCTGATCCTCATCGCCCTCGACGACCACCTGCCGCGACCGGCGATTCTGGCCGAAGTGGAAGCCAACCAGGCCATGCTGGAGCGCTGGGCGCGCTACTGCCCGGACAATTTCCGTCACAAGCACGACCTCATCGAAGCCGAGCGCGCCCGCATCGAAAACCGGGTCGGCGAGGCCATCTCAGGCTACGACCGCGCCATTGCCGGTGCAGCCAAGGGCGGGTTCATCCATGACGAAGCCCTGGCGAACGAACTGGCCTGCCGGTTCTGGCTCGAACGGGGCAAGCTGGAATTCGCCGCCTCCCATCTGCGGCGCTCCTACCGCTGCTACCAGGTGTGGGGTGCCCGGCGCAAACTGGACCTGCTGGCCACGTCGCTGGGGTCGGTCTTCGCTGCAGGACGCCAGGACGGAGGGGCGCGCACGGTCCACAGCCCGCGGGGGGCGTCGGTAGCCAGTACCCGGGTGGCCGACAGCCTGGACCTGGACGCGATCGTCAGTGCCGCCCACCTGATCGCGGCGGAGCGCAATCCAGTCGAGCTCAAGCGCAAGCTGATGCACATCGCCCTGGCCAACGCCGGCGCCGACCGCGGCTTCCTGATCCTCGACGTCGACGGCACCCTGGTGATCGAGGCCCAGGCCGGGGAAGGCGGCGAATTCAGCGCCCTGCCCTCGCTACCCCTGGACGCCGCCGATGGCGCGCTGCCCATTGCCCGCTCGATCGTCGCTTTCGCCGCCCGCCTGGGTCGGGCCGTGGTGCTGGCCGATGCCGGTGAAGACGAGCAATTCGGCCGCGATCCGGCCATCGTCGAACACCGCACCCGTTCCCTGCTCTGCTTGCCGCTGATGCACGGAGGCAAACTTTCGGGCGTGCTCTACCTGGAAAACCGCCTCGCGAGCGGCGCCTTCTCTCCGGCCCACGTGCGGGTCCTGGAAATCCTCTCGTCCCAGATGGCCATCGCCATCGAAAATGCCCGCATCCTCAGCCATCTGGACGACCTCGTCCGAACCCGGACCGCGGAACTCGAAAGCGCCAACTGCCAGCTCCAGGGCGAAATCGCCGAGCGCATCGAAGTGGAAGCCGCGCTCCAGGTGGCGCGGGAGGAGGCCGAAGCCGCTACCCGCGCCAAGAGCGACTTCCTGGCCAGGATGAGCCACGAAATCCGCACGCCGATGAACGCGGTGATCGGCCTCGGCGAATTGCTGCTGGCGACGGCGCTGACGCCGAAGCAACGGGATTACGTGCGCAAACTGAACGGATCCGCCAGTGCCCTCCTGGGCATCATCGACGACATTCTCGACTTCTCGAAGATCGAAGCCGGACGCATGACCGTCGAGACCACCGTTTTCGAATTGCGGGAGGTTCTCGACAACCTGGTGAACATCGCCGTCACCCAGGCCGAAGACAAGGGCCTCGAGATCCTCGTCGAGTGCGGCGACGGCGTCCCTCAACAACTGGCGGGCGATCCCGTGCGACTCGGGCAGGTCCTGATCAACCTCGCCGGCAATGCGGTGAAATTCACTCCCCAGGGCGAGGTCGTGATTGGCATCCACCGGGTCGACGGCGAGACCGGCGCCGAGGTCGTACGCTTTTCAGTGCGAGATACCGGGATCGGCATGAGCCCCCTGCAGATGGAGCATCTGTTCCAGCCCTTCCATCAAGCCGATGGATCGATTACCCGCCGGTTTGGCGGCACCGGGCTGGGGCTTGCCATCAGCCGGGAACTGGTCGAACTGATGGGCGGCAGACTGAAGGTCGCGAGCGTCGAGGGTCAGGGGACCTGCTTCTGGTTCGACCTCCCCTGTCTGCCGGAAGCTGCGGCCGGGGCGGCGTCCGAAGTCCCCTCGGGCGCTGCCGGCCACCGCATCCTGGTCGTGGACGATAACGCCACCTCCCGCACCATCCTCGAAGCGATGTTGCGCCGCCAGGGGCTGGCCGTGGACCTGGCCGAATCCGGCGAAGCGGCGCTGGCACTGATCGAGGAGCACAATTCCCTGGGGGGCGAGCCCTACAGCCTGGTCCTCATGGATTGGCGCATGCCGGGTCTAGACGGCATCGAGACCACCCGTCGGATACGTCACGAACTGAAATTGACCGAAATGCCGGCAGTCCTCATGGTGACCGCTTACGGGCGCGAAGAGGTGGTCCACGCGGCCGAGAAGGCAGGCGTCGATGGATTCCTCGTCAAGCCGGTCAGCCAGACCCTGCTCCACGAAACGGTTTGCGCCTTGCTTGGCGTCGATCTGCCCGAAAGCGGCAAGTCCGCTCTCGTCCGTGCCAGCGCGGACGACCCCCTGGCGGCCATCCGGGGCGCCCGTGTTCTGCTGGTCGAGGACAATCCGATCAACCAGCAGGTCGCCTGCGAACTTCTGCAGCAGTTGGGAATGCGAGTAGACGTCGCGGCCGATGGCGCTTCGGGAATCGCCAAGGCCTGCAGTGGCCTTTACGACTTGGTCTTGATGGACGTCCAAATGCCCGACATGGATGGCTACGAGGCGACCCGCCGCATTCGCGCACACCCGGGACTCGAGGAGTTGCCGATTCTGGCCATGACCGCCCACGCCTTGGCCGGCGACCGCGAAAAGAGCCGGGCAGCAGGAATGTTCGACCATCTGACCAAGCCCATCAATCTCAATCGCCTGCAAGCGGCCTTGCTGCGCTGGATCAAGCCCGCGATACGGAGGGCAGAACTGACGGCGGAAACCGATTCGGGGTTTCCCCACCGCGAACCTGATCTTCCAAGGCTGTCCGGATTCGATCCGGACCGGGGCCTGGCCCAGGTGGGCGGCAACGACCGCCTCTACCGGCGCCTTCTGGCCGATTTCGTCCAGGCTTACGCCGACGCCGCCGAACAACTGGCCATCCTGTTGCAGGCCGGGGAGTCGCGGCGGGCCTGCATTCTCGCCCATTCGATCAAGGGGACCGCCGACACCCTCGGCGCCGGGACCGTGGCCGCCGCCGCCGCCGCTCTCGAGCAGGCCTTGCTGGTCCCGGAAGAAGCACCGACGCGGAAACTCGGAGAACTTCAGTCGGAACTGGCCGGGGAACTCTCTACCTTTTGCGATGCCCTGGGGGAACTTGCGGGCACAGCGAGCCGGGCCGAGGAAGGAGGCTCCGCCACGCTGTCCGGATCGCCTCTCGTCGCCGAGCTGGAGGCGCTGCGCAAGCTCCTCGACCTGGGCAGTTCCGACGCCGTGGACCTGGTGGACCAGCTGCGCCAGGCCGCCGACGCCGAGTCGGGCGATTACCTGAAACGCATTGCCAACCATGTCGAGGATGTAGAATTCGACGAGGCGCGGCAATTGGTAGGCGAGCTGCTGATGGTGATCAATCGAGGGGGAATGGCATGACTCCGCAGTCGAAACAGCGCGTTCTGGTCGTCGAGGACGAAAAGATCAATCGGACCGTCCTCGTCGCCCTCCTCAAGGACGAGTACCAGGTCATTCTGGCCAAGACCGGCGAGCAGGCCCTGGAGCGCCTTGCGGCGGACGACCAGATCGATCTGGTGCTTCTCGACGTGCTGATGCCGGACATGGATGGCTACGAAGTCTTGCGGCGGATCAAGTCCAACGACGCGACCCGGGAAATCCCGGTGATTTTCCTCACCGCGCTCAACTCCACCAACGACGAGGAAAAGGGGCTGCGCCTGGGTGCCAGCGACTATATCGGCAAGCCCTTCAGCCCGGCCATCGTCAAAGCGCGCGTGTCGAATCTGGCGCGCTTCGTCCGCCAGCGCAAGCTGCTGGAAACCCTGGCCGGCCGCGACGGCCTGACCGAAATTCCCAACCGGCGCGCCTTCGATCAGGCCCTGCTGCAGGAAATCGCGCGCAGCCTGAGAAACGGCCAGAATCTTTCCCTGGCGCTGATCGACGTCGATTTCTTCAAGCAGTACAACGACCATTACGGCCATGCCGCCGGAGACAATTCCCTCAAGCTGGTCGCCAAGACCATCGCCGAGGCTCTCCGCCGCCCCAACGATCTCGCGGCGCGCTACGGCGGGGAGGAATTCGCCGTCATCCTGCCCGATTCGGATGCAGCGGGCGGCCAGGAAGTCGCCGAATCGATACGCCGCCGGGTCCGCGAATTGGGCATAGAGCACACCCAGTCCGGCGCAGCCCCCGAAGTGACCGTCTCCATCGGCGGCATCACCGTCACCGGACGCCAGGGCAGCGCCGAAGAATTGCTGGTCGCCGCCGACCGCCAGCTCTACGCCGCCAAGCAACAAGGCCGCAACCGAATCCGCTGGGCCGACCTCACCTCCGGCTGAGTCCGGCCGGAGGCGACGAGCGCGCCCTTCCTCAGTGCAGCTTGACGTGGGGCTCGGTCCGCCGCGTGATCAGGCGAGCGAGCGTATCCAGCGTCACCTTGACGAAGCCGTGCAAGGCAAGCTCGTGCATCTTGTACAGAGATCGGTACATGAGGCTGGCGAACTGGCCATCCAGCCACAGATTGCCCCCCACCAGGCTGCCCATCAGATTGCCGACGGTGGAGTATTTGCCGAGGGAGACGAGAGAACCGAAGTCCCGGTAGCGCCAGGTCCGCAGAGGCTTGCCGGAGAGCCTGGCCTCGACTTGACGCACCAGGTGCGACGCCTGCTGGTGCGCCGCCTGGGCCCGCGGGGGGACGAGGGTCCCTTCGGGTTTTCCTTCCCACTGGCAGGCGGCACAGTCGCCGAGGGCGAAGATGTCCGGATCGCGGGTGGTTTGCAAGGTCGGCAGGACGACCAGCTGATTGACGCGATTGCTCTCCAGTCCCCCGAAATCCTTGAGCATCTCGGGTGCCTTGACCCCGGCAGCCCACACGACCAGCTCGGCCGGAATGACGTCGCCATCCTTGAGGCGGACGCCGTCCGGGAGCACTTCGGCAACCACGGCATTGGTGCGCACTTCGACGCCGATCTTGTCCAGCAAGCGCATCGCGGCGTTGGACACCCGCTCGGGCACCGCCGGCAGGATGCGCTGGGCACCCTCGATGACGACGATGCGGATGTCCTTGCCCGGATCGATACGGTCGAGGCCGAACGAGACGAGGGCGCGGGTGGTATTGTGGAGCTCGGCGGCGAGTTCGATTCCCGTAGCACCGGCGCCGATGATGGCGACGGTGAGCTGGCCGGGCCGCCGCGGTTCGGGTTGGGCATGGGCGCGTATGCAGGCATTGACCATGCGGCGGTGGAAACGGGCTGCCTGGGCCGGGGTTTCCAGACAGATGGCATGTTCCTTGACTCCCGGGGTGCCGAAGTCGTTGGTCAGGCTACCCACCGAAATGACGAGGGTGTCGTAGCGGAATACGCGGGGGGCGGCAATGACCTCCTCGCCGTGCTCGTCCACGTAGGGCGCGGTGATGACCAATTTTCTCTTGCGGTCGATGCCGATGACCTCGCCGAAGCGATAACGGTAGCCGTGCCAGTAAGACTGGGCGAGGTGGTTGAGTTCGTAGGTGCCCAAATCCATACTGCCGGCGGCAATTTCATGCAGGTGGGGCTTCCAGAAATGGGTTCTGGCCTTCTCGATCAGCGTGACCGAGGCCTTGCCTTTCTTGCCCAGCCGATCGCCGAGCTTGGTGGCCAGTTCCAGACCGCCGGCGCCGCCGCCGACGATCACGATCTGATGCAGATGGGCGTCGGGGCCGACGACATTGAAGGGCTCGGGCGCGGCAAAGCCGGCCCCAGGCCCCGGGGTGGGGACACTATTCTCCATGGGGAACTCCAGAATTTTTGCTGTGGTGCAACAATACCTGATTGGCGGCCAAGCTTCCACATCCTGTGCCCCGGTCCGGGGCGGAAATTTGCCACACTCGGCGACGAATCCAACGCTCAGCGATTGCGGTGCGTTCCGGTCTGAACCGCCAGAAACACTTCCCTCAGGAAGAGACCGAGGGCGGCGATCATCGCCGCCATCGAGAGAATGAACAGGCCAGCCACCAGGCGCGAGAGATCGCTCGCCACCAAGGCTGCGACAAAGGCTCCCGCCACCACCAGGCAGACCAGAAGGGCACTCAGGACGGCGAAGAAGATGGCCTGGTAGACAATCCGGCTGCGCCGTTCCAGGAGCGCGAGTTCCTCGTCTACCGCCGCACTTGCCTCGGCGAGACGCCCGAAGAGGGTGCGCCGCCGGTCGACGATGCGTCCCAGACGGCCGTTCAAGGTATTGATCAGCGTAGCGATGGCGGTGAGCAGAAATACCGGCGCCACGGCCAGCTGGATCACCCGGGAGATGTCGGTCAGATGCGGTTCCATCAGTCCTGACCCACCAGTTCCACGGTCTGTCCGTAGAACACGACCACCTGTCCCGGACGCAATTTGGCCCGCTTGCGGGTCTCGAAGCGACCATCGACCTGGACCAAGCCGTCGGCGATGGCGACATGGGCCGCGCCCCCCGACTCCACAAGGCCCGTCGCCTTCAACAGTTGGTCCAGCTGTATGGTGTCGCCGCGTATGGCGAAAGTCTGTTTCATGACTTTTGGGGCATTTGTGGCCCCGCTGCGAAAGCTCCAGGATAACAGGGCAGGCGAACTTGCGGGCCGCCACGGAGTCTCACCCTCAACTCCTGTCGGGAGACCGCCATGTCCGACTCGCCATCAGCCCAGGTTCCGTCCGCCGTCCCCAACCTTGCCCCCTGGGGCTTCGCCCTCGGAGTTGCCGGCCTGTTTCCCTTCCTCGCCCTGGGCGGTATCGCCCTGCTCGAACCGGCCTATCGGGTCGCCGTCCACATGCCCCTGGTGGCCTACGGTGCGGTCATCCTGGCCTTCGTCGGAGCGCTGCATTGGGGCATAGGCATGACGCTCCCCGCCGCGGGAGCCGGCCAGCGCAAGCTGGCGCTGGCCTGGAGCGGCGCCCCGGCCCTGGTCGCCTGGCTGGCGATCATGCTGCCGGTCGGCCTCGATCTCGCCGTGCTGATCGCGACCTTCTGGGTGCACTTCGCCTTCGACTACCATCTGGCCCGGCAGCTACCCCTCCCGCCCTGGTATCTCCCCCTGCGCGCCGCCCTCACCGTCGGCGCCACCGCGGCGCTTGCCCTAGCCCTTTCCGTAGGCACCGGGCGCGAGGCGGCTCCCCACCACCCGTTCATGACCGGTGACGAAAGCGCCACCTGCCCGGCCCAGGATGACCGTCCGCCGGGCTTGGCGATCTGAGGGCCGCTTACCCCACAAGGTTGCGCGGCTTACCGGCGACGAAGGCTTCGATATTGTCGATCAGTTGATCGGCGAGGGTCTGCATGGCGGGACGGCTGGCCCAGGCGACGTGGGGCGTCAGGAGAAAGTTGGGCAGCGCCAGGAGTTCGGGATTCAGCAGCGGATGGTCGTCGCTGGGCGGCTCGGCGGTCAGGACGTCGAAGCCGGCACCGGCGATCCAGCCTTCCCGCAGCGCCCGGGCCAAGGCGGCTTCGTCCACCAGGCCGCCGCGGGCGGTATTGACGAGCAGGGCGGAGGGCTTCATCGCCCGCAATTCCGCGTCGCCGATCAAACCCTGCGTCTCGGGCGTCAGGGGACAGTGCAGGGTCAGGGCATCGCACTCCCGCAGCACCTCGGCGAAGGCGACATGGCCCGGCCGCAGGGTCGCCGCGCCTTTGCGTTCGGCCCGCAGAACACGCATCCCGAAGGCCTCGGCCAACCGGATGACGCCGCCGCCCAGACTCCCCCCGCCGACCACCCCCAAGGTCGCTCCGTGGAGGTCGCGAATCGGGTGATCGAATAAGCAGAACTGCTCGGTCCGCTGCCAGCGGCCGGCCTGTACCGATAGGCGATAGGCGACCAGGTTGCGGGAGAGGGCGAGCAGCAGCATCAGGGTGTGCTCGGGAACGGTGTGCACCGCGTAGCCGCGGATATTGCACACGGCAACCCCTCTCCGGCGGCAGGCCTCCAGATCGACAACATTGGTGCCGGTGGCGGATATCGCCACCAGCCGCAGGTCGGGCAAGGCATCGATCACCGCGGCAGGCATCGGCGCCTTGTTGGTGATGGCGATCTGGGCGCCGAGCAGACGCTCCACCACCTGATCGGGCCGGGTTGCCGGATATTCGATCCATTCGTGGTCGCCGGCCGGCCGCCGCAAGCGGGCATCGACCGAATCCCGCTCCAGGCAGACGATGCGAACCATGCGCTGACCTGCTTCAGCCGCCGCGACAGAGCGCCTTCCCGTGGCGCGCGGCGATGGTGCCGATCCGCTCGCCGAGGACGGCATCGCCGCGGTATTCGAGACGCGCCACCTCGGCGTGGGCGCACAGCCCCTCCACCGCTGCCTCATCGCCCTGGACCAGATTGAGAATTCCTGGCGGCAAGCCGGCGCGGGCGGAGAGTTCGCAAAAGGCATAGGCGGCCCCGGGAGCACGGGGACTGGGCTTGATCACCGCCGTACCGCCAGCCGCCAGGGCCTCGGCGACCGGGAGCGCGACCGAACCCAAAGGACTGGCCGCATCGCCGATGACGACCGTGACCCCCGACGAGCCCCGCGTCCCCGGGTGCTCCAGGCCGGCCACAACGGCAGCGATTTCGGCCGCGACCACCGCCTCATCGGCGCCGGTTTCCTCGCCGACAAGTCCGGCGAAATGGTCCGCGAGACCGGCCAGCGCCTGGGCGAGGGCGCTGAGCAAGGACTGCCGCTCCGCCGGGCTCCTGGCGGCCCAGTCGGAACCCGCCGCCCTTGCCGCACCGATGGCGACGGCGGCTTCGTCCGCGCCGGAAAGCGGGACACGGCGCAAGGCGATACCCGTGACCGGGTTCACGACGTCGAGGAGCCCGTGCCCAAGGGTCAGGTAGGGGTGCCCGTCTATCCAAAGGGGGACGGCCTGAGGCCCTTCCGAAGTAAATTTCATGACTTGAATCTTTCTGCTGGAATGCGCCCGCGGTCAACTGCCATCCCTGACCGCCCATGGTAGTATTGCGCCGCACAATGGGAGTGGCGGCAGAAGGGCGTCATCCTAACCATGCCGACAAGGGAAGACAATTGGGCGAAACTGCCAAGAGTACCAGTTCCATCCAGGTCATCGAACGGATGATGTCGCTGCTCGACGCTCTGGCGGCATCGCCCGATCCCGCCAGCCTCAAGCATCTGGCAGCGGCCACCGGGTTGCACCCATCGACCGCCCACCGCATTCTGTCCGCCATGGCCGGCTCCCGGTTCGTCGAGCGCCAGGAGGCCGGCAGCTACCGCCTGGGAATCCGGCTGCTGGAGCTGGGAAATCTGGTCAAATCGCGGATCAACCTGCGGGAAGTCGCGCAACCTTACATGCAGCGACTCCACGAGGCCATCGGCGAGGCCATCAACCTGGGCATCCGCCACGATGACGAAATCATCTATATCGAGCGTACGTCGTCCGGCCGCTCTCTGGTCAGGGTGGTCTATCTCGTCGGCGGCCGCGCCCCGCTCCATCTGACTTCGGTGGGGAAACTCTTCCTCGCCGAGGAATCTTCGGCCGCAGTCCGCGATTATTCCAAGCGAACCGGCCTGCCCGGAAAGACTCCCCACTCCCTGACCTCCCTCGTCAAACTGGAAAAGGAACTCGACTGGATCCGCCGCCACCAGGTGGCCTACGACAATGAGGAGGCAGAAATGGGCCTCAAGTGCGTCGCCGCCCCCATACGCGACGACGAAGGAGTGATGGTCGCCGGACTTTCGGTCTCGGCACCGACCGAACGCCACGATCCGGACTGGGTGGCCCAAGTGCGCCAGACGGCGGACCGGATTTCCGCGGCCCTGGGGCATTTCGACGACCCCGCGCAGCGTCTGCCGGATACTGCCGGCAAACGCTAAGCCATTGCGCTCCGATCTCCCCAGGTTGAAAAGAAGCGCTTTGCGCGCCCCCTGGGTCCTCGTTTGGATCGCTGCCGCTCTCCCGAATTCGGCCCAGGCCGTATCGCCCGCAGACAAGGCCAAACCGAACTGGAGCGTCGTTTCCGCGACCGCGCGCTACGCCCCCAGATTGAGCGAGCTGGACCCGACTACAGGCAAACTCAAGTGGCGCAGCGCTCCTGCCGGAGCGGTTCTGGTGGAAATCCAGGCCTTGGTCGAAACCAAGCAAAGACGCCTAGACCCTGTCAGGTTTTCCGACATCCGCTTGGCGGTCCGCGCCCCCGCCGGGCGCCCGGCCGATACGACGCTGCATCCCATCCTGGCCTTGGGCAGCTGGTCCAACGCCTGCGCCTTCGTCAGCACCGACAGCCTGACCAGCGAACGCTCCGTCAAGATCGAACTGAAGAACGGGGCAACCCTGGCGTTCAAGCGGCCATCGCAGTCCGAAGTCGAATTTTCGACCACTGGCGCCCGCGCCGCACTCTGCTTTTCCTTTGCCATTCCCACGGAGGAAACCGGCAAGCTCGCCCTGAGCCTGGGTTCCGCACGGTTTCCGGTGCGCTGGACCTACGATTTCGCTGCCGGATCGTCTCCCGCCAAGCGCCCCTGAAGCATCCGGCGCCTCCTCCCGGGAAGGCGCGCAAAAGCCACTCCAGCATTGGGGGGCCCGATCAGGTCCTCTGGCCCGGTGTCGCCGATTCTTACCCCGCCGCCCTCTTCTGGACGCGGCGACATGACCAACAAACTGATTATAAAGCCAATATTTTTTCTGGCACGGGTCATGCCTATTACCTTAGGCGTAGGCGAATAACCTTTTTTAGCGAGTCTCATCATGGCCATCCTCTCGAAAGTCCTTGCAGCCTTTTCGCTGATCCTGGGCTTGGCAGCATCTCCCAGCGCGTCAGCCCTGACTTACCTCCCCAATCCGGATTGCGGCTTGACTCCGGGCAAGAACTGCCTGCAGTTCGGGGATTTCTCGGTATTTTCCCTTGCCCTGCTCAATTTTGCGGCGACCGGCAATGCAGCGAATCCCAACCCGGGCGATCCGTTCTACGTGAAATCGGCCCCCGGTGAAATCAAGGAGCCCAACTACATCGTGTACGGAACTGGTGCCAGCGGCCAGGACGTCACGCAAAACGCCCTGGGGATGGACAACTCCTTCGCGACCCCCAACGCCGGCGGCGGTTTCACCTCGTTCTCGACGACCTTCTTCGATGTCTTCGATACCGACAAGAACTGCAAGAAGCTGAACTGCGATCCGTCTACGGTCGATCTCGCCGACTCATCCAATGGCGGATCCTGGGATCGCGCCGGGTCCTGGGACGCCCTGACCTCGGCAGTCCGCGGCACCCTCGGCGGCAATCAGTTCGCGGTGTTCTTCAATCTCAATGAGACCGGTAACGACGGACTCTCCGGGATCGACCTCCTGGCCTGGGCCAAGGTGACGCTGGAAAAAGACGACGGGACGACCAAGGACTTCTACCTCTCGGGCATGGTTCCTGGCGATCCGACGGGAAAGAATCTCTCCGCGGCTTTTGGCGCCCCCGACCCGACCGCCAGCCCCGGCGCCCTCTGCCCGTTGGGCGGCGACCCTGGCGTCGGCGACTCCTGCGATCCGCGCTGGACCTATGTCCATGGCACCATCTGCGCACGGCAGGCAGCCCCCGGGGTTCCCCAGTTCCTCCACTTCGGCCCCTGTACCGGCGATGACCCGGCGGATGCCCACGACCTCAATCAGAATCTGGGCGCCAACCAAGCCTCCTTCGCCGTCTTCAATCAGGAAATCTCCGACGCGGTGATGGACGCCTCCAAGGGCTGGACCAAGATTCATATCACTTACGAATTCGGCCAGGAAAACAACGGCTACGAGCAGCTGTTCAGCCAGTCCCTGTCCGCCCCTGAAATCCCCGAACCGTCCATACTCTCCCTGCTCGGGCTCAGCCTTCTGGGACTGTTCGCGGTGCGCGCCCAACGCAAGAGCCAATGACCGACTAGGAACGCGCAGGAATCTGCCCGTTCGTCGTCTGCTCCTGCCGAAAACGCCTCGCCCAGCGAGGCGTTTTCATTTGCTTGCGAAGAATATGGCCTTGGAGCTCTCCCGCGAGCCCCCCGCAGCGAGTCTGAGAGTTGAGCGAGAGGAAGGCCAGGGATGCTGAACGAAACTCTCCGCGGTGTCAGCCCGCGCGTCGCTGAGCGAATCGCCCGACCCAGGTCCTGCTAAGACCGGCCTTTACGCCAGTTTGGACGGGTGGGCCGGTGTGCGACTGCTCTCCATCCAACGCTTGATCCGGTTGGCGTCGCCCACCCGGGTCATTTTACCGACGGAATCCAGCAGGACGATGACAACGGAACGGGCGGCAACCTTAGCCTGCATCACCAGACAGCGGCCGGCCTCGGAGATGTAGCCGGTCTTGGAGACCGCGATATCCCAGTGATCGTTCTTGACCAGGGCATTGGTATTGCCGAAATCCCTTTGCCGACCGTTGAGGTCGACGCGCGCCTCGGCAGTGGTCGAAAAAGCCCGGATTTCAGGATACTGGGCCGCAGCGGCGACCATACGGGCCAGATCGTAGGCGGTGGAAACATTATTGCTCGACAGCCCTGTCGGTTCTTCGAAGCGTGAGCTCGTCATGCCAAGCTCGCGGGCTTTCCGGTTCATGGCGGCGACAAAAGCCGGCAGCCCCCCCGGATAATTCCGCCCCAGGGCATGGGCAGCGCGGTTTTCCGACGACATCAGGGCGAGCAGCATTGCCGTTTCGCGGGTCATGGTCGTTCCGACCGGGAGGCGCGAGCGGGTTCCCTTCAGGCTATCGACATCCTCGTCGCCGATGGCGATGACTTCCTGCATGTCGAGACCGGCGTCGAGAACGACCATGGCGGTCATCAGTTTGGAAATCGATGCGATGGGCGTGACAGACCCGGGATTCTTTTCGACGATGGGCAGGCCCGTCGCCTGATCGAGCACCAGGGCCGAAGCCGAATACAGGGCAAGGCGACCTGCCTCCGCTTCGCTCAGGGCCACACGCCGGAGGGATTTGCGCTCGGCGACTGCGACCGGCGCCCCCGCCTTCTTGACCACAACTTTCTTCTGGCTGGTCTCGACCGGCTTTTTCGCCGCCTGAGCCTGTCCGCTGAGGCCGATCCCGACAAGGGTACCGACCAGGACTGCCCGCTTGAATTTGCGCATCATTGACTACCTCCTGCTGTACAGACCCGATTTTATCCCAGTCTAGCAAGAAGCGTTAAAAAATCCACTAAAACATAGCTCTACAAGTAAATGTTGATATAAAGGCTTATCATGACGCGTCGACCACCGTCAAGGCCGTCATATTGACGATACGGCGCACCGTCGCCGTGGGGGTGAGGATATTCACCGGTTGCGCAGCTCCCAGGAGTATCGGGCCGACGGTCAGGTTGTCTCCCGCCGCCACCTTGAGAAGATTGAAGGCGATATTGGCCGCGTCCAGAGTGGGCATGACCAGGAGGTTGGCCTGGCCCTTCAGTCTGGAGTTGGGGAAGGCCGACAGGCGGATCTTCTCGTCCAGGGCGGCATCGCCATGCATTTCACCCTCGACCTCGAGGTCCGGCGCCCTTTCGCCAAGGATCTTCAGCACATGGCGCATTTTGACGGCCGTCGGCGTGTTGTCGGTGCCGAAAGTAGAGTGGGAGAGCAGGGCGACCTTGGGCGTCATGCCGAAGGCACGAATCTCGTGGGCCGCGAGCAGGGTCATGTCCGCCAGCTGCTCGGCGGTCGGGTCGTAATTGACGTAGGTATCGGCGATGAAGACTGTCCGACCCGGCAGCATGAGGAGATTCATGGTGTAGTAGCGATCGAGCCCGGGCTGGGTTCCGATGACGCTTTCGACATAGTGGCGATGGGCTTCATGGCGCCCGAAAGTACCGCACACCAGGCCGTCGGCGTAACCCAGGCGAACCATCAGCGAACCGTAGAGAGTCGCCCGGCGCCGTACTTCGCGGCGAGCATAGTCGGGTGAAACCCCTTTTCTCTCGGTAAGGCGATGGTAGGTCTGCCAGAATTCCTCCTGGTGGGCATCGAAGAAGGGACACCCCTCGGTGTAGATGATTTCGAAATCCGCCCCCTCGCGAATCCGCAGTCCTGCCGACTCGATGCGGCGATTGATTTCGGCGCGGCGCCCGATCAGGATGGGCTGGGCGATCCCCTCGTCGCGGATGACCTGGACGGCGCGCAAGACCCGCTCGTCCTCGCCTTCGGAGAAGACGATGCGCTTGGGCGCCTTCTTGGCCAGGGAGAACACAGGCTTCATGATGAAGCCGGAGTGATAGACGAATTCGTTCAGCCCTTGCAGATAGGCCGCCCAATCCTTGATCGGTCGGGTTGCGACGCCGGAATCCATCCCGGCCTGCGCCACCGCCGGAGCGATCTTGACGATGAGCCGCGGATCGAAAGGCTTGGGGATCAGGTATTCGGGGCCGAATCCGGAGATCTTCTCGCCGTAGGCCGAGGCGACCACCTCCGACTGCTCCGCCCGGGCCAGTTCGGCGATGGCCTTCACGGCGGCCATCTTCATTTCTTCGGTAATGGTGGTGGCACCTACATCCAGGGCTCCGCGAAAGATGAAGGGGAAGCAGAGGACGTTATTGACCTGGTTGGGGTAGTCCGAGCGGCCGGTGCAGATGATGGCATCTTGGCGCACCGCTTTGACCGCCTCGGGAAGGATTTCCGGCGTCGGATTGGCGAGAGCCAGGATCAGAGGCTGGGACGCCATGCGCGCCACCATCTCCGGCTTGAGGACGCCGCCGGCGGAAAGTCCGACGAAGACGTCGGCGCCCTCGATCACCTCGGCCAGGACGCGGGCTTCGGTTTTCTTGGCGTAGCGCGCCTTGATCTCGTCCATCTCTTCGACGCGGCCTTCGTACACCACCCCCTTGATATCGGTCACCCAGATGTTCTCCACCGGCGCACCCAGCATGACCAGCAGGTCGAGACAGGCGAGTGCCGCCGCGCCGGCGCCCGAGGTGACGATCTTGACCTTGGTCAGGTCCTTGCCGATGAGGTGGAGTCCGTTGAGGATGGCTGCGCCGACGACGATGGCGGTTCCGTGCTGGTCGTCGTGGAAGACGGGGATCTTCATCCGCTCGCGAAGCTTCTTTTCGATGTAGAAACACTCCGGAGCCTTGATGTCCTCCAGATTGATACCCCCGAAAGTAGGCTCCAGGGAGGCGATGATGTCGATCAGTTTGTCCGGATCCCGCTCGCTGATTTCCAGATCGAAGACGTCGATATTGGCGAATTTCTTGAACAGCACGCCCTTGCCTTCCATCACCGGCTTGGCGGCCAAGGGCCCGATCGGTCCAAGGCCCAGAACGGCAGTGCCGTTGGTGATCACCCCGACCAGGTTACCCCGCGCGGTCAGGGTATCGGCTTCGGCGGGATCGGCAACGATCTCTTCGCAGGCAAAGGCAACCCCCGGCGAATAAGCGAGGGACAGGTCGTACTGATTGGTGAGCTGTTTGATGGGAGTGACCGCGATCTTGCCCGGCTTCGGCTCGCGGTGATAGTAGAGGGCTGCTTCGCGAAGTTGATTGGGGTCCATGGCGTCTCCTTTATTTCACATTGTGAAAACACGTTTCGAATCACGGTATATACTAGCACCGCGATTGTGAAATATCACCCCTCGGATATCACTTAGCCCCTCCGGTCAAGTAGCGGATTCCCGGGGGTGGTGGCATAATTATCGGCTTCCCAGCCGTCGGCCGCAGCGCCGAACCAGGTCTTGGTGGCAGCCCCCGGCGACTGGCGTAAAACCCTGCACTGTCAGAAACTTAGAGAGAGACATCGCCATGACCGCACCGCTTAACGCTCCCGATTACGTCAAACACGAAGGCCTCAAGAAGTGGGTCGCGGAAATCGCCGCGCTGACCCAGCCGGACCGCATCTACTGGGCTGACGGTTCGCAGGAGGAGTATGACCGCTTGTGCGCCGAAATGGTAGAAGCCGGCACCCTCATCAAGCTCAACCCCGAGAAGCGTCCCAATTCCTTCCTGGCCTTCTCCGACCCTTCCGATGTCGCCCGCGTCGAGGACCGTACCTACATCTGCTCCGAGAAGAAGGAAGACGCCGGCCCGACCAACAACTGGGAAGACCCGGCCAAGATGCGCGATACGCTTGCCGGCCTGTTCAGGGGCTGCATGAAGGGCCGCACTCTGTACGTCATTCCCTTCTCCATGGGCCCCCTCGGTTCCCCCATCGCCCACATCGGCGTCGAGATTTCCGACTCCGCCTATGTGGTCGTCAAT
This sequence comes from Rhodocyclaceae bacterium, assembly GCA_035345935.1. GTDB lineage: Bacteria > Pseudomonadota > Gammaproteobacteria > Burkholderiales > Rhodocyclaceae > SSSZ01. The sequence continues at coordinate 21,469 of DAORDK010000056.1, forward strand.
ATGCGGACCATGACCCGCATGGGCAAGGCCGTCCATGACGTGCTGGGCACCGAGGGCGAATTCGTTCCCTGCGTCCACTCCGTCGGCGCTCCGCTGGAACCGGGCCAGAAGGACACCCGGTGGCCGTGCAATCCGACCACCAAGTACATCGTCCACTACCCCGAAACCCGCGAAATCTGGTCCTACGGTTCCGGCTATGGCGGCAATGCCCTGCTGGGCAAGAAGTGTTTCGCCCTGCGCATCGCCTCCACCATGGCGCGCGACCAGGGTTGGCTGGCCGAACACATGCTCATCCTCGGCGTCGAATCCCCCGAGGGCGAAAAGACTTATGTCGCCGCCGCCTTCCCCTCCGCCTGCGGCAAGACCAACTTCGCCATGCTGATCCCGCCCA